>JAHDBK010000029.1 GCA_020630455.1 Saprospiraceae bacterium | reverse complement strand
ACTTTCTAGTTCTTCTTCTGGAGCTGTAAGACTGTCAATAAATTCAGCCATTTGAACCACAGAAGGGTAAGAGAAAATATCAGAAATATCTATTGTATCTGGATAAACAGATTCTACTGCTTTGAGAAGATGCGTTGCCAAGATGGAATCTCCACCCATTTCTTGGAAAGTATCATAGACATCAATTTCATTGATTCCTAATACACCACCCCAAATATTGGCTAAATTTGTCTCTGTTGTAGTCAATTCATCTCCTCCTTTTCCTAAGATAGCTACTTCTCCTCCTGTTCCTTGAGCAGCTTGCTCTCCTTGAGGATTTTGCTTTCTTTTTAGCTTTCTTAAAGCAGCTTTAATAGATGAAGCCAATCTGAAATCTAGATTATCTTGAGCTTCTACTAAAAACTCCATATTAAGTTTTGCAGGAACGTTATTAGACATCTGTTTTTCAAAAATGGTATTCAAAGCACCTAGAGCTTCATTGGTTGTAACGGATCTAAACAGTACATAATCATCAGAAACTTCATAGTCTGCTGCCATCCCTGTTTCTGTCCAACCAGACCAGTTTACAGCTAATCCATTTTGATTATTTTTAGTCAATTGGTCAGCAAAAACATCTAAGAATGTGTTTGCAGCAGTATAATCTCCTTGACCAGGTACTCCAGAAAGTGTAGCAATAGAAGAAAACAACACAAAGAAATCTAAGTCTTCTTTTTCAGTTACTTTTCCAAGTACCCAACTACCTTTCAATTTAGGAGAGATAACATTGTCAAATATTGTTTTTTCTTTTCTAATGATAAAGCCATCTCCTGCCACACCTGCAGCATGTACAACCCCATTAATTTGACCATAGGTTGCCTTTAAGGTATTGACTAATTGCTGCATACTATCCCAATCACTTACATTGGCACTATGACAACTTACTGTTGCTCCATTGGTTTCAATGTCAAGGATGTTCTGTAGTTTATGACATAATTTTTTGTCTGTACCTTCTGTTAAAATCTGTTCCCATTCTTTTCTATCAGGCAAAACAGAACGATTAACTAAAGCAAGGTTAACTGCACCTTTTTGAGCTAAGAATTTACTTACTTCAAGTCCTAGACCACCAGTACCACCAGTAATCACATAAACTCCTTCTTCTTTCAACTCAAGTTCTTGATTTGCTTTACTGTTGATATCTGTTTTTTGTAACTCTTGAACATACAAACCATCAGGTCTAACTGCTGTAAGGAAGTCTCCTTCAATAGACTCTATGGTATTAAAAATAGTTTCTGTATCTAAATTTGAAGCTACATCAACAGCATTCATTTTTAATTTACCATATTCTTGGCGGATTACTCTTCCTAAACCAAAAGTTGCTGCTGCGAGTGGGTTTAAAGTGGTTTCTTTAGCATCTACACTATAAACATTCTCTGCTAGAAGAACTGTACCTTTTTTAGGAGCTATTTTTCTAGCCACCATTTCTTTAGTTAGGTAGTACATGAAGTGTACCCCTTTACTATCTTCAGTATCAAAGTCATTGCTGTTTTCTATGCTTTGATTACCCATATACGCCCCATGTACAATTCTAGTAATGTTTTCATCTTGAATAGATTCAAACAAGGCAGATAAACCTTCTGCATTTGGTGTAATTTGAAGTTGTTCACCATTTAGATTGGTTTCATTTTCAAGGGCAACTGAAATCACCTTAACACCTTTTGATTGATATAAGTCAATCAAGCTTTTTTCTGCTTCTGTTGTTCCTCCAAACCATAGATATGTTCCAGTAGGTTTTTCAGCAACATCATTTTTATTTACTTTTTTCCAAGCTAAATGATAGAAATCTGCTGCTTCTCCAGACATTTCACGGAATGTCAATTGACTTTGAGGAACTCGTTTAATAGAATAATCAGTGGCTACTCCTAGTACATTTCCTTCTTCATCTAATAGTGTAATATCAAATGTGATGGTTTCTAAACTGCCTGAATTGTTGTCCTTTTTCTTAACATAAGAATAGAACTTGGCAGGGAGGCTTCCAAAGATATCAAAGCTCTTGTAGTTTAGAGGTAGATAAGTACCTTCTCCAAAACTCTGACTTAGGATATTAACTGCATTATCTAGTAATGAAGGATGTAACTGGTATGTATCTACATCAGATTTGATATGGTCTAATAGTTCTAATTTGATATAAACCTCATTAGGGCCATGCCATGCTTTCTGTACACACTCCCATCTAGGACCAAAAGTAAATACATCACTTGTTACTTTTAGTGCTTCACCTTCTACGGTACGTGTACTTCTAGCAATAATTTCCTCTGACCAAAAAGTATCAGGTTGAGTAGTTGTTCTTTCATATACTTTACCTTCTACATGTTTCATCCATGTATCCCCTTCTTCATCTACTTTACTTGCTACTGTAAACTTGATATAACCATTTTCTTTTTCAATAATGGTATGTACTGCTTTATCCTCACCATCAGGAACAAATAAAGGTGCTAAGAAATAGATGTCTTTAAACTCTATATTGTCATGACCATATAGGTTATTCCAAACAGCTCTTGCCATTTCTAGGTAAGTTGTTCCTGGAATTACACCTTGTCCAACAATTTTGTGGTCAGATAATACCCAATGTTTTTCATCATTAAAATAAGTAACATAGATATTTTGATTGGCAGACTCTGCAATACAAGCATCTAATAAAGGATGCTCCATTGCTGTTCCAAAATTGTTATTAGGTACTTTAGAGATTTTAGGGTCAGCCCAAAAACGCACTCTTTCTAGTGGATATACAGGAATGCTTACTCTTGATAATTCTTCTTTTTCATAGATGCTGCCCCAGTTAATGATAGCTCCTTGTACATATAATTCACAAAGATTATTTAGGGCTTCTTTTCTATCTTCATTAGAAGCATTGACTACATCTTTCAGTTTGTAAGCTGCTAGTTCTGTTTTTAGCTTTCTGTCTGTTCCAGTCATTTCTCCCTCTGCTAAATTTTTCTTAGTACTACTTACGACTTTATGATAACCATAATAGATACCATCATTTGCTACAGATTTTAATCCTTTTTTATAAACAAATTTTACTTTAGAAAACAGTTCATTTAAGGAATTTGCTACAATAGCTAAACGGTGTGTATAGTGACCTCTCCCTGTATTAGAAGTGTAACAAACATCTGGTAAAGCGGCTAGTTTATCACTATTTAAAACTTCACAATATGCTGCTACATAGTTTTCTAGTACACTTGCTTTTTTTGCTGAGATTGTCAAGCAATATGGGCGACTATCTTTAGGCTGTTCATCAGAACTTCTTCCTTGTAATTCAGGATTAAATTCTTCTAAAACCACATGTACATTTGTACCACTAAAACCAAAAGAACTTGCACATGCTCTACGAGGAAACCCATCTGTATTCCATTCATTCAACTGGTCATTGACATAGATTGGACTATTCATGAAGTTGATATAAGGGTTTGGAGCTTCAAAGTTAATAGTTGGTGCCATCTCTTTATTTTTCAAAGACATGATTACCTTAATAAATGAAGCTAAACCAGAGGTGGCTACTAAGTGTCCCATGTTGGTCTTTAGAGAACCAATACCACAGAATTGTTTTTTATTTGTAAATTTTTTGAAAGCATTGGTTAGCCCCTTTACTTCGATAGGATCTCCTAATACTGTACCTGTACCATGAGCTTCAATATATGAAATAGTAGCAGGATCAACTTTTGCCTCTTTCCATGCTTGAAGGATAACTTCTTCTTGAGCATCTGCATTTGGAGCAGTGATACCATTAGAAGCACCATCATTATTCATGGCTGTACCTTTGATGATTGCATGGATATTATCTCTATCTTGGATGGCTTTCTTTAAAGGCTTGAGCATAATCATTGCAACACCTTCGCCCCAAACTGTTCCATTTGCATCACGGTCAAATGTTTTTACAATCATATCATCTGACTGTACAGAACTAAGGTCTATAATCTCTTTATGGTTTTTAAACTGTCCGTGTAAACTGGTATTAATTGCTCCAGCAATAGCCATTTCACATTCTTTATTTTTAATAGATTGAACAGCTGTATGTATGCATGAAAGACCAGAAGAACAAGCAGTATCAACAATCATACATGGTCCTCTAAGGTTGTAAAGGTAAGAGATACGGCTTGCGTGGATACTTACCCAGCCTCCCGTTAAGTGCATAGGGTCTGGATTAGAACCAAATTTATACAATGTGAAGTTGGTATTTTCTTTACCTATAAATACCCCTGTATTTGTTCCATGAATAGAATCTCCACCATATCCAGCGTCTTCTATGGCTTCCCAAGCAGATTCAAGAATTAGTCTTTGGCGTGGATCCATATATTTAGCTTCTCTAGGAGGAATTCCGAAGAAATCTGCATCAAATTTATCGATTTCGTCTAAGTACCCTCCATCTACATACATATCATCAGTCACTTCATCCTCTGGAATGTGTTCTCCAAAAAGAAGTTCGCTATAGTGTGCATTTTTTAGGACATGTTCAAAATCTTTGTGCCTTTCTTTAGGCCACTCTCTAATACAATTTCTTCCATTTCTAAGGTTTTGCCAAAATTCTTCCTTGTTGTTGGCAAGGGGGAATTTACAAGATATACCAATAACTGCAATATCATCGTCTAACTTGGTATTATCAGCAGTCAATTCTGCCAACATCTCTTTTGCTGTGTCATGCCCTAGTTCACGACTAGCAACTTTTTCAAGAATATACTTTTTTACCAGTTCCATTACAAAGGATATTTTCAAGTTTATAACAGTAAAACTAAGTCCTATTGTTATTTATAATGAGATTAATTTGTTTGCTTCATTGAGGTCTAACTCTCCTTTTGAGAGTCGCTCAAGTATGTCGTCTAGTCCATTGTGTTTCAAGTCATTTTGCTCTTCATTTATTTTACTCTTTATATAATTTGCTATTTCATGTATAGAGGTATAGGTAAAGATGTCTGCTACTTCTACTACACCTGGATATATTTTTTCATATTCTTTGAGCAAGGAAGTTGCTAGAATAGAATTTCCTCCCAGTTTGTAAAAGCTTTCATAAATATCTATCTCTTCAATTCCTATAATTTTTTGCCAAATCTTGGCAACTTCCATCTCTACCTGATTCAATTCTTTGTTACCAATGACCACTAGATTTGTATTGTCTTTTGACCCTGTCAATCCAATGTCTTTAATACTTTTGGTTAGTATTTTTTGAATATCATTAGAGAAGACGAAAGGAAGGTCATCTGTTGTGTCAATGTTATCATAATTGAGTGATGCAAGAAATACCCTATCTATATTCATATTAATAGCATCCCATAATAGGTTTAAAGCATGACTTGTACTTACTGCACGAAATGGTCCTGCTGTTAAATCTACTTTGTAATCTACAGCCATCCCTGTTTCTGCCCATGCTGGCCAGTTAATTGTAAGGGTTTTAAAACCTAACTGATTACGGTATTTTGCGTAAGCATCTAGAAAAGCATTGGCGGCACAATAATCTCCTTGTCCAGGAGTAGCCATTAGAGTGGTAATACTAGAAAATAAAACCATAAAATCAGGTTGATCTATTCTAGTAAGATGGTCAAGTATCCATGTACCATAGATTTTAGGATTGATAACTTTATCAAAGTTTTCTTTAGGTTTATTAAAGATAAAACCATCTCCTGCGATTCCTGCGGCATGAATAATTCCTTGAACTTTGCCATGTTCTTTTCTAATATAGGAAAGTGTTTCTTCCATCTTTGTTTCACAGCTCACATCTACACCATAACTATACACTTGTGAGCCTTTACGCTCCATATTCATAATCCTGATAATCTTACTAGCCAGTTTAGAATTTTCACATTCCTGAATGATGCTTTTCCAAACATTTTTAGGAGGTAAACCTCTACGACTGAGTAATACAATTTTGATATTTTCAAGACTACTCAAGTAATCTGCTACTTCTAATCCCAGACCACCTGTTCCACCTGTAATGAGATAAACGCCCTCTTTTTCCAGTTCGATTTTATATTTATCAATTTTACTTGGTTCTTTCTTTTGGAAAGTTTCAATGAAACGTTGTCCATTTCTATAAGCCACTACAAAAGCTTTATCTTGTCCTAGTATTTCATCAAGTACAACCTTAGATGGTAACACTTCTTCTATATCGACCCCTTTAATTTTAAAGTTTGGATATTCATTCCTAAGTACTTTAAGTAGTGCTAATAAGGAATTATTGATAGGTAATAAATTGCTTTCTGAGCCATTGACACCATCTGCTTGAACTGCAAATACTGTGATTCCTTCCTTTAGTTTGACTTTTCTTTTTAGGAAAGCTTTGATGAGATAGAACCAAAAATCAATTCTTTGTTTTTTATAAAAATCTAATTGTTCGAGGGTATCAATTTTTGTTTGATGTGTATAGAATTGTACAATACCATTTAGCTCTGTTCCTTCAAGGCTTTCTAGTAATTGTTCAATCGCCTCTTCTTCTGTGGATATGGTAAAGACATCTGTTTTTACTTGTTTAAATGCTTCACCTAAATGTACTTCAATTACTCTTCCTCCTTGTGTTCTGATTAGTTCACAAACATCATCATCTTTCAGAGAATCATCATCCATAAATACTAGATATGCTCCACTTGTTTTTATGGATGAGGTTTGTTCTAATTGATGAGGTTGCCATGAAGTAGTATAAAACCAATGTTCTTTACTATAAATAGCATTTGTTTTAGAGAGCTTATTGTTCACCCTTTTGATGGTGTAATCTTTTACATCAACTAAAAGATTTCCATCTTTATCAAAAACACTTATATCAAACTTTACTACTTCCTTATTCTTAGGAGATTTTAAGCGAATATAGCTGTATATTTCTTGAGGTAATGACTTGTATATCCTTAAATCTTTGTAGGATAAAGGTAAGTACAAGCCTGTTCCAGCTAGGAAATTAGCCGCATTAGCGGCACAATCTAAAAGTGCTGGATGTAGAAAATACGTTTTTAAATCACTTACATATGTTTTGGGTAATCTTAAAGCCACTAAAAATGATTCCTTGTGGTTATACAAAGCATCAAAACAGTCCCATCTTTCTCCAGTTTCTATTCCTCTATTCGCAAAGTCTTTTGTATCAAATTTGATAACGGTTTCTGCTGTAGATTTTAAATCTTCGATATCAATACTAATGGTATCTTCAGGAGGATTAAAATATACTTTTCCTTCACAGTGTACTACAGAATTGGTTTTGCCAACACTACTATAAATGGTAAACTTGTAATATTCATTTTGTTTTTCTATTAAAGTAGTAACATGAGCCTGTTTTTTAGGCATTACTTTTAGTGGACTAATGAATACAATGTCTTTAAAATTATAGGTGGTGATTTCAAATTCCTCTTCAACAACTTTTCTAACCAATTCTAAATAAGCTGTTCCTGGAAGAATACATTCATCTTGAATAATATGGTCACTTAATTCCCAATTTTTTTCTACAGAAAGTTTAGAACTATAGCATTTTAAATCTGGTGTATTTATCAAACAATTATTGAGTAAAGGATGTCCAAATACACCTACTTCTTGGATTGTTGTTTGTATCTGTAGATTATTTTGTTTTTTGACCCAATGTCTTTTATTGACAAAAGGGTATGATGGAATTTCAATGGTATTTAGGTGGCAGTTTTTGTATAAATAATTCCAATCTATATCTGCCCCTTTGATATAAAAATTGATTAATGTTTGTTTTTCCTCATTGGTCAATGTCTCTATACTTTTCTTTTTAAGAGACATATTGATTTTTTGAGTAAAAAACTTCTTTTGATCTTCTGTAATTTCAAAAGATTCGGGAGATTGATTTTTATCTGAGGTTATTTTATAAAAACCATAATGAACATCTGTTTGAGATGTATTTTGAATACCCTCTTTTTGAAGTATTGAAAATTTACTTTTTAAATCTTCTATACTTTTAAATTGGATTAATAACCTATGATTATAATGGCCTCTCCCGATACTTGCTGTCTTCACCAAAGCTAAAGGATGCAAAACGGAATTGTTTAGAAAGAAACTGCAAAATTGGTTGATCAATCGTTGCAAACCTTTAACTGACATTGCAGACAGTGGTAGTATAAAATCCTCCTCATTATTATTTATTTCTGTTAGGCTGTTTTTCTTTGCTTCTTCTAGTATCAAATGGCAATTTGTTCCACTTAATCCAAAAGAAGAAATGGCACAGCGTCTTGCTTGTTTTTCCTCTACAGACCAGTCTTTGAGTATATTATTGATATATACTGGTGATTGGTCAAAATCGATTTGTTGATTAGGGCTATTGAAATGGACAATCGGAGGTAGTTGTTTATTTTTTAATGAAAGTATTAGTTTGAGTAAACCTGCAATTCCTGCTGCATGGTCTAAGTGACCAATATTTGTTTTAACACTACCTATACCACAAAATTGTTTTTTGTTGGTATGTTTTCTAAAAGCCCTTCTGATACCATCAATTTCGATAGGATCTCCTAGTTTTGTAGCTGTACCGTGAGCCTCTATATAAGAAATTGTTTCTGGCTTAATGCTTGCATTTTTCCAAGCTTTAAGTATTACTTCCTCTTGTGCTGAAGAATTAGGAGCTGTAATTCCAATAGAATTACCATCTTGGTTCATTGCACTACTTTTGACCACTGCAAGGATATTATCTTTATCCATCATTGCCTTAGCTAAAGGCTTGAGAATAATTACTCCTGCCCCCTCTCCTATTCCTGTACCATCAGAATCTATATCAAAGGTTTTGGTAATGCCTTCTTTTGATTCTACTCCTGTAACTTCATGGATACCTGCCTTTATTTTTTCATCTCCTCTTACAGGAACTAAGTGCAATTTTACACCTCCTGCGATGGCTACTTCACATTCTCCTCTTTGTAAGGATTGGCAAGCCAAATGAACCGCTACTAAAGAAGAAGAACAAGCCGTGTCAATAGATAAAGCAGGCCCTTTTAGGTCAAGGATATAAGATATACGGCTCGCAATAATGGACTTGATATTTCCTGCGACAGCAGTGCCTACATTATTAGGTTCATGTGTTAGGATAATATCCTTATAACTGTTTCCAAAATCGCTACTATATCCAATAAAGACTCCTGTATTACTTCCCTTTAATCGGCTGTTACCATATCCTGCATTTTCAATAGCATTCCAAGCTTCTTCTAAAAATATTCTTTGATTAGGATCTAATAAATCGGCTTCTCTAGGAGCTATAGAGAAAAAATTGGCATCAAAACCATCCACTTTTTCTAGGTATGCACCATCAATGAATCTATTTTGAATAGTCTCTCTTTTTATCCCTATATTTTCAAAAAAATTATACAGATCATCTTTTCTTGTTTGAGGAAGTGTGCCTATACAATCTCTACCTTCTTTGAGAACCTCCCAAAATTCATCAAGGTTATTGGCAGAGCCAAATCGGCCTGCTGCTCCAATGATAGCAATATCCTTTCCAAAGCTATTTGATTTGAATCGCTTTTTAGAAGATGTTGCCTCTATGTTTTTGAGATTTATCTTTTTCATTTTGATAAAGATTTAAGTAACAAATCAGTGTTACTGTGTGATAATTGATAGTTGAAAAAGGCAAAGCCTTTCCATTAATTAGCTCAACTGTTTTAAGACTAATTTTCTATCACTAAGCAATTTCATAGAGCAATTAAGAGCGTTTTTAATCCCCAATTACTCTATGTTTTGCTTTATTAAAAACCTTATTACTTGCTTTCAGTATTAAGCTGCAGCTCTTGTAACAAGCACTTCCTCTAATATTTCCTCTACTCCTGTAGATTTAATAATTTTATCTATTCTTTCCTCTCTTTCTTTTTCTGTAACCTTCTTTGTTTCAAGTATTGTTTCTAGTAAGTTAATAGCACTTCTAATTTCATCATTACTTGGTACTTCACTCTTTCCTTCATATCTAGCTTGCATTGCTTTGATTTCTTTGTATGGTACTACAACACCACTTTGATATTCTTCATCATTGAAGTTTTTGTTTTGAGTACAAACGGCTGCTGCTAAACACATAGAGAAGATATTTCTTCTATTTTCATCTTGAAAACCAATGATTGTTTCATCTAGTTTAGTCATGTCTGCACTCACATCTGATGAGAATACGGTACAAGCTGGATATTTAACTGCCATTAGATTTTTAAGAATGGTCTTAGGCCCAAACTCCACCGCATGCTTAACTCTATCATTCATTAAGTACTGCATTGTATTGTCCCACTGAACTGCTTTTACCATTTGTTCTCCTAGTAGATATTGGATACTTTTAGGATCATTGTATGGTTTAGCCGTTACATTAGAGAATACAGGAAATTGGAATGCTCCAAATTCATATTTTGATAATTCTGTTTTTAGTTTTTCTGCTGCTGGTTCCATGTAAGGGCTATGGAAAGGAGCACTTACTTTTAGAGGAATAAAACTAGCTGTAGCAGGCACTAAATCTTTCAATTCTTCTATCAGTTTAGGAGCACCAGATACCACTACTTGATTAGGTGAATTGTAATTAGAGACAACAATTACTTCTTTTCTACTAGAAAGTTGGCGGCATAATGCTTCTACTTCTTCTCTCTCTACATTACCAATTGCGGCCATTTTTCCTGCTCCCTTAGCAGCTGCTTCTTGCATGAATAAACCTCTTTGACGAACAATATTCAAAGCATCACTAAGATTGATTGCTCCTGCTGCTGTCAGGGCTGTAATTTCCCCTAAACTATGTCCTGCTGCGTAATTAGGTAAGATACCATACTTGTCCATAAATGCTTGGAAGGCAATGTAACTAACCAATAGAATAGCAGGTTGTGTATTTTGGGTTTGAGTTAATTCTTGAATATCTCCTTCAAGACATAGTTTTTTTATATCAAAACCTAATACATCATTAGCTTCTTCAAATAAAATAGCTGCTTTTGGATACTCATCTAGTAAGTTTTGTCCCATTCCTACATATTGAGCACCTTGCCCTGGAAATAAGAATACTGATTTTTTCATTTGCGAATAATTTTGATTTTAAAGGCATGAAAACAACAAGCCTAATGTGTAGAGTTTTATACTCATTTTAATTTTGTACTCTCAATCTGTATCCGTTAGAATTGGGATACTGATTAGTATAATACGAATCCGCATTTGAAATACGTAACCTGCTTTGGGACTTGCTTTTGATATTCAAATCTTTATAAGCATTTTTTATACGTAACGTAAATATGGATTGGTATAAGGATGCTTGTTATGCTTCGTTCTCTAAAATAGTTTGATGTAATAATTCAATTATCTTCAAATATTTTTCAAATAGTTGTTCAATTAAGTTTGCATTCAATTTTTCGTCATTATATCTGCAATACACCAGTAGTCCTTCAGGTGTCTCGCTCATCCCTAATATCATGTTAAATACTCTAGTGTCGTATTTATTCTGTGTACTTACATTGAAAAGAAATAGAGGTGTCAAGGCATTTGAGTTAGCCTCACTATTTACTTTTTCTGTATTGATTAATTGTTGGTCGTATTGTAAAGCCTTGATACTATCTAATAAGTCAAAGAAATCTTCTACTCCTTCTAGGTCAAGTTTGACATTTTTAGGATAATCATCATATGTTGTTACGATTGGAAGTTCCACTTCACCATTTCCTGATATATCTCCTAAAACAAAAGCAAAAATTCCTAAGAAAATATCTACTGGAGTAATTTGGTGTGCTTTTGCAATGGAAAGTATTTCGATGTAATCTTCTGCTTCAATTTCACAATAAAACTCTCCATCAGAAAGGTTTGGATTTTCATTGGTATTAAAATAAGCCTCTGGTAATGGAATCGTACTAAGTGTACCTTCTATTGTTTCTTGTTTGGTTCTATCTTCGATTAAATTAACTAAGGCTGAAATACTTGGATGAGAGAAAATATCAGGAATACTTACCACTCCAGAGAAGGCTTCTTCTATCTTAGAATGAAGTAACATTAGACTGAAAGAATTTCCTCCTACTTCAAAAAAGTTTTGGTGCATTCCAATATGACTTCTTCCTAGTACTGTTGACCAAATGTCTTTTATTTTAGATTCTAGTTCTGTTGTTGGAAGCGTATCATCTTCTACTATGGTTTCTGTTTTGACCTCAATGTTATTGAGTATTTTTTTATTCAATTTACCATTAGGTAATAAAGGAATAGACTCCATATATACTAGCACATCTGGCACCATATAATCTGGCACTTTTTGTTGCATTTGTGTACGAATATCTAGTGTTGGTATTTCTGTATTGGCCTCATAAAACCCAACTAAGAATTTTTGTCCATTTGTTCCTACCTTATCTAATACAGCCGCATTGTGTACCCCTTGTACTGCTTTTAGGACTTCCTCTACTTCTTTCAATTCTATACGATACCCTCT
This sequence comes from Saprospiraceae bacterium, assembly GCA_020630455.1. Taxonomy (GTDB): domain Bacteria; phylum Bacteroidota; class Bacteroidia; order Chitinophagales; family Saprospiraceae; genus JAHDCE01. The sequence goes on along the minus strand of JAHDBK010000029.1, from coordinate 2,488 downwards.
TACTTTTACTTGGTTGTCTTTTCTACCTAAAAATCGAATTTCTCCATTAGGCAATTTCATTCCTACATCACCTGTTTTATATAATCGTTCTCCTGTTTTATATGGATTATCTAAGAAACGTTCATTGGTGAGTTTATCATTAAAAATATATCCTTTTCCAACTCCTAAACCTGCAATACAGATTTCTCCTTTAACCCCATTAGGTTTCAATTCTAAAGTATCTCCTAGTATGTATATACTTTGATTGACTAATGGTTCTCCAAGTGTAACTTCTTTGCTTTTAGTTAATTCTTTGACACTAGACCAAACTGTTGTTTCAGTTGGGCCATACATATTGAAAATGCGTGCAAATGTTCTTTTTTGAATCTTTTTCAACAACTCTAAACCAAAGGCTTCCCCTCCTACTAAGAATGCTTTTACCTTATAAAAAGTCTTTTCAAATGAAGGATGGTTCATCAATAATTGTAGGCGACTAGGTGTAAACTGGACGATATTTACATTTTGTGAATAGACTAAATCTCCTAGTTTATTAATATCTACCTGTTCGTCTTCATCTGCCATAATCACTGTACCACCCCTTGTTAAAGGTAAGATGGTTTCTAGTAAGAAAATATCAAAAGAGATGGTTGTCAAAGCTAAGATTCTAGTCTCTTCATCTATGGTTATTCTATCACAAACTCCATCAAAGAAATTGACAATTTCACGATGTCTAATCATTACCCCTTTCGGGTTGCCTGTAGAGCCAGAAGTAAAGATAACATAGGCTAAATCATCTATTTGATTGATAATTGGTAAATCTTTTTCAAACTCTTCCTTCCATTTTACTTCTTCTACATAAATTTTCTTGCCTTCTATATGCTCTCCTAAATTACGTCTAGTAATAAAGGTACTTGCCTTACTTGTTTCTAGGATATAATTAATCCTTTTTTCTGGGAATTTTGGATCAATAGGCAAGTAGGCTGCCCCTGCTTTTAGGATGCCTAAAATTGTACCTAATAATTCAAAACTTCTATCTAAAACTAGTCCTACAATTTGATTTTGACCAATGCCCTCTTGAATTAATGTATTGGCAATGGTGTCTGCATAGATTTTTAAATCTGCATAAGTATATTCTGCTCCTTTACACCTCATAGCGACAGCAGTAGGATTAGCTTTTACTTGGTCTTCAAACAATTGAACAGCCCCCCCTCTAAAATCAAATTCATTGTAATACTGTTCGTGTTGTTCTAGGATTTCTCCCCTTTCTTCTTCAGATAATACTTCTATATTTCCTATATTTTGTTGAGCATTTTCAGCAATAGCTTCTAGCAAGTTACAGTAATGGTTACTAAACTTATAGATGGTTTCTTTTGTAAATAAATCTTTACAATACCCTATTAAAAACCTTAGAGTTTTATCTTGTTCAAATGCTTCTAGTAAGATGTCGAATTTAGCTACACCATGCTTCCAAGGATAAGGTTGGCTTTGAACTCCATTCAGTTGTAATTGAATATCAGATAGTACAGTTTCTTGGAATATAAACATGGTATCAATTAGTGGATTACGACTTAAATCACGACTAATTTGTACTTTATCTACAAGGTCTTCAAATTGATAATCTTGATTATCAATTGCTTTTGCTGTGAGTTGTTTTGTACTTAGTAAAAAATCCAAAAAGCTTTGTTCGTTTTTAACTTGGTTTTTAAGTACAAGGGTATTGGCAAAAAATCCTATGGTTTCTTGTAAGTCTGGGTGGCTTCTGCCTGAGACGGTTGTTCCGATAAGGATTTCTTCTTGTTCTGTATATTTATGAAGTAAGACATAATAAGCGGTGAGTAAAACATTGTATATAGACGTTTTAGCTTGTTCTGATAATAATCTTAATTTTTTATAGGTTTTGGCTTTAATACCAAAGAAGAATTCATCTCCCTCAAAAGATTGTATTTGAGGACGTGGAAAATCATATGGTAAATCTAGTACATTGTTTTCTCCTGCTAGTTGTGTTAACCAGTACTCTTCTTGTTTTTTATACTTATTAGATTGTTTTTGTTTACTCTGCCAAAGTACATAATCTTTATATTGTACAGCTTCAGAAATTAGAGGTGTTCCATTGTATAATTTACAAAACTCTTCTCTCAATACATCTAATGAAACCCCATCACAAATTAGGTGATGAATGTCTATTACTATGATGTGTTTTTCTGCTGCAACTTTTATAATACCTATTCTAAATAAAGGGGTTACTTCAAAATCAAAGGTTCTGACAAATCCCTTTACAATTTCATCAACCGCTTCTTCACTCGCTTCAAAGTATTCGTAAGGAACATCTATTTCTTCTTTGATAATTTGATAAGGCTCATTTTCTATGAACTGGAAAGATGTTCTAAGAATTTCATGCCTTTGTATGAGTTTTTTAATGGCATATCCTGCTTTACGATAGCTTAGTTTTCCATCAAAATGGAATAAAAAAGGAATGTTATATTCTGTTCCTTTAGTGGTTAATCCTTGT
>JAHDBK010000595.1 GCA_020630455.1 Saprospiraceae bacterium | reverse complement strand
TTAATGTAACGTAAAACACCTATTTTCAGCTGTTAGAATTTACTTGTTTTATCGTTAAAGTTGGGTTAAAATTGTTGTAGTAAATGAATACCTGTTTGTTGTAATTAATTAATATATGCTCACATTTCTACCAAATTTACTCTATGTAAATACATATAATAAAAATGCCCATTATGAGTAAAAAGAAGCAAGACGGAAATCTTTATGATAGAATTTTTAAAGAAAATGCAGAAGCTATTTTTCTTCCATTAATTCAAGAGAGGTTGAATTTGAAAATTAAACAGTATAAAGAATTACCTACCAAATTAAGTAAGACCTTGGAACGAGAAATGGATTTTGTTTATGAAATTATAAAAGAAAATAACCAAAAAGAAATTCTACATATTGAATTTCAAACTGTCAATGATAAAAGTATGAAATATAGAATTGGTGAATATCATGCTTTGTTATTGACTAAATATAAAGTACCTATTCAACATGTTGTTATTTATTTAGGGAAAAGTAAAATCAATATGCAAAAGGAATTGAAAGAAGGAGAAATATATAAGGGGTTTTCTTTAATTAATTTACATCAGCTTAATTCACAGGAATTATTAAATTCTCAAATTCCAGAGGTGATTATATTAGCATTATTGACACATACTAAAAAAGAAAAATTAGAAGCCACTTTAAGATTAATTGTACAACAACTTAAAAGGTTAGAGTTAAATAATGGTGTTATTCTTAAAAAATATTTAGACCAATTGACTATATTAGCAAGAATGCGTAAATTTGAAGAAGAAACTAAAAAAATATTAGAAGAGATGATTATACAATATGATATAGAAGAAGATTATTTTTATAAACAAGGTATTGAAAAAGGTATTGAAAAAGGAAAAGAGGAGGGCTTAATAGAAGGGGAATATAATAAAGCCTATAATGTGGTATTAAAGTGTTTTAAGATGAATTTACCTATTAAAGATGCCTCATTTTTATCAGGATTGAGTATCAAAGAAGTCCAATCTATTTATGACAATCTCAATTCATTAAAATAAAGAGAATTCTTTATTTTAATATGAAATTACTAACTACTCATTACTCAATACTATAAAATGTGGAACTGCTGGCATTTTTCTGAATTAAATACCCAACAATTATATGATATATTAGCTCTTAGACAAGAAGTTTTTGTTGTAGAGCAAGACTGTCCTTATCAAGATGCGGATGGATTAGATTTTGATGCATGGCATATCTGTGTTTACGATGAAGGTCATTTAGTAGCTTATACAAGAATTTTAAAAAAAGGCGTCACTTATGATGATTATGCATCAATAGGGCGGGTAATTACTTCAATGAGATGGCGTGGTAAAGGAAAGGGTAGGGAACTAATGCAATATTCTATAGATAAAACCAAAACATTATTGGGAGATGGGCCTATTAAAATTTCAGCACAAAGTCACTTAGAAAAATATTATGCTTCCTTAGGTTTTAAACCAACAGGAGAAGAATATTTAGAAGATGGTATTCCTCATATGGGAATGGTATTGTATGAGTTTTGAATAATAGATTTTTTTTAAAATGAAAACTATAAAACTACAAGTATTATTAATTTTTTTGTTTTTTTTATTGAATTGTACTAATGATAATAAAGTAAAAGAAACGAATGAACCTAAAGACCAAGCAAAAGAATCTTTAAAGAAAATAGAGCTTGATAGTTTAGAAATAGAAGACTGGGATTCTAGAGATAAAACTAAAGATGCCTTTGTAGAAGAAATAACAATAGCCAATGATGGAGATTCTTTATTTCAATATCAACTTACGAGTTTTACAAATTTAAAAAAATTGCATTTATTTGCTTGTTCCTACAAACAATTACCAGAAACGATAGGTAATGTAAAGACTTTAGAAGAATTAATTTTGTATTACACAGATATACTAGAATTGCCAAGTAATATTTCAAATTTAAAACATTTGAAAAAATTGATGATTAATAAACACGATTGTTATAATATTAGTCTATGTGATTTTGATTTAGGTGATTGGATTTGTGAATTAGAAAGTCTGGAAGAATTAACATTTGTGGATTGTATAATACCTCAACTACCAAATTGTATGAAAAATCTTAAAAGTTTAAAGAAGTTTAATTATAAACATAGCAGTTTTGACGAATTTCCAACAGTTTTAACAGAAATACCGTCACTAGAATACATTTTTATTCTTAATAATAAACAATTAGAAATTCCGAGTGAAATTAAAGACAATAAGAATTTGAGATATGAAATAGTTGGAATGTAATATTCTAAAAAAAAAACGCTTAAAGTACTACAACTTTAAGCGTTTTTTTTAGCAGCCCGTACGGGAATCGAACCCGTGTTTCAGGAATGAAAATCC
>JAHDBK010000594.1 GCA_020630455.1 Saprospiraceae bacterium | reverse complement strand
AAAAAAGAGGCTGTCTCATAATATAAAACTATGAGGCAGCCTTTTTAATTTTTAAAATGGGCTGTATTTAGGGTTCAGAATTGCAAAAAACTCTTTCACTAAGCTAGAGAGTCCATGAATTAGCGTATAGGCTGTAAAAGGATAAAAAATAGAATTACTAGAGTTAGAGACTGCCAATTTTTGGTTTTGAGCAGGCGGCAAAGGTGGAGTTGGATTCAATTGTCTGACTACTGCTTGTTGCAATTTAACCCACCATTTTTTGATATTGTGAGCGATAGCTAAAAGTCCCATTTCTATATTTACTTTCTTTTGTGAGCAAAGCAGGAACCGATTAAAAAGCCTGTTGGATTTGATGTGCCCGAAGACGGGTTCAACATCCCAGTTCCTTTTCTTTTTTAATCGAATACCTCGCAAGGAATCTAAATTTTGCTTTGCTATTTTTCTATGCCTTTGTAGATTTGGACTTATTTGAATCATTCGATTCTTTGCTGAATTATGACAACTTCCTCTTAGTGGACAAGCATCACATCGTTGTGCTTGATAGACTTTTACCTTAGATTCATATCCTGTTTTACTCCTTCGTCTTGTTGAATAACGATAGGTCATTTTTTGTCCTATTGGACAGATATAGTAATCCTGCTCTGCGTTGTAGTATAGGTTTTTAGTATGAAAACCATTTTTTTGAAAAGACTTCTTTTGCTCCTGAAAATACCCAGGATATTTTAAATAGGATTCGATTCCTTTTTGCTCTAAATACTCATAGTTCTCTTCTGACCCATATCCTGCATCTCCAATTGCTCGTCTGGGTAATGGATGATTAATACCTTGTAATAAGCTTTCTGTATCTTCTAGGTGTGGGATAAAAACAGGCCAATCTGTTGTGTTTTGATGAATTGTATAATTGATGATAAATTGGTCTGAGGTGCCCAATTGGATATTATAGGCGGGTTTAAGTTGACCATTTTTCATGTGGTCATCTTTCATTCGCATAAAGGTCGAATCTGGATCTGTTTTAGAATAGGAAGACCTACCGTCCAATAGCCGTTCGTGATTTTCGTATTCTGCTAATTTCTTTAAATGCTCTTCTTCTAGCTGCTTGACTTGCTTCGTTAGTTTTTTATTCTTGCCTAATTCTTCTTCTAGCTGTTCATTAATCTCAGCGATCGTTTGTACTAATGACTCACTGTCTTGTATTTTGGGCTGACCCGTTTCATCTCGAGTTTCTACCTTCAATTCTTCTTCATTGGTTTGCTCTATTTGTTCTACTAACACCGCTATCTTCTCTAGCAAATTTGCCTTGTAACGAGCCACACTCTTTGCCCATACAAATGTATAGCGATTTGCTACTGATTCTATCTTTGTCCCATCTACATAGTAATCTTCTAAGCGTACAAATCCTTGTTCCAACAATAGCAATAATACTTGTGCAAACACATCTTTAACTGTATTTTTTAGCTGACCCTTTCGGAAACGATTAATTGTGTTGTGGTCGGGTTGTTGCATACCACATAACCACATAAAACAAATATTCTCCTTCAATGCCTTTTCTATTCGCCTTGAAGAATACAACTTTTCTATATATCCATATATCAATGCTTTCAATAACATCTTGGGATGATAATTACTCGCTCCTCCTCCTTCATAAGCATTTAATAGCTTGGACATATCCATCCCATCTATAGCTGAACTTACTAGTCTTACTATATGATTGCCTGGTATCAATTCCCCTAACGACGGAGGAAGCAACCACATTTGGTCTTGCTCATAAGGCTTGAACACTACTTGTTTATGACCCTTTTTAGTATCCTTTTTCATATCTTAATATACGAACTTTATCCCATCTTACACAAAAAAAACTGCCTCATAAGATAATACTTATGAGACAGCCTCTTTTTTTATGTTTAAAATTCACTTACTTTTGATCAGTAAAATTATTCAAAACTAAATTTCCTACTCCTTTTTTCTAGAGCGTTTAAAATAATTTATGTTTCAAACGATTAAAAATATCAACCGTGTAAGGGAAATTACTCGAATTCTACTGAAGTATGGATTTGAGGAAGTAGTTGCGAATACTATTTTGAAATCAGTAATTCCTAAAAGCAGACGCTTAGGTTGGAATAGCGGTATTCATAAGCAATACAATCGTTGGGAATTGATGCGAATGGCTGCCGAGGAACTCGGCCCTACCTTTATTAAACTTGCCCAAATATTAGCGAACCGCCCAGACTTGGTTCCAGAGCCATTATTAGAAGAATTTCAAAAATTACAGAGCGATGTTCCTCCTTTTGATTTAGCGATTGTTCGGGCTACTATCGAGGAAGAAACAGGAAAGAAAATTGAAGATCTTTTTGATGTGTTTGAAGAAGAACCTT
>JAHDBK010000593.1 GCA_020630455.1 Saprospiraceae bacterium | reverse complement strand
TATAATAAAAAAAGCATTTGAATTAAATGACAATTTTAACTATGGATTAGTATAATATCCTTTATTCAATATTTTCCACCCTTTCATTAATAATAAAAACAGATATTTTAAGAATACTGATAATCAGGAAGTCTATACAGTTTTTTAATAATTCAATTTTGGTTTGATATTGTTTAACTCCCGTTCTAGCAGAATCCGCATTGTGGACATACATATTTCTAATAGCATATATCAAGGCTAAAATTTGATTGAAAGGAGCTTCAAATTCTTGTTGAATATTATTTTTGAGATTTTCTAATAATAAAGGCTGAGTTCTTCCTGTAGAATGATCGATTAAGTGTTGGATATAACTTTCTGTGTCATTTTTTCTTCTAGGATTGGTATAAAAATGAGCATCCAAATAATCATTGAAAAAATCAATGCATTCATCCAATTCAAATTCTTCAATTCTTTCTTGTGTAAAAGGGTCAGATTTAGTAGGATTACTCCTTAGATAATTACCTTCTTGTAACAATTTATACAAACCCTCATAAGCGAACCATAAGTCATTGAGTTTTAAAATCAATCGGTAGGTTTTGCGAGTAGTTTCTGTTTTAGTATAAGAAATAGAATTATCAAAACTGATTTGTAAACTCAAAGCTAAACGAAAACGAATATCAAAAAGCCTCAAGCTGCGAGGAAAATCCTCTTCAGTAAGTTCTTTTAATTCATCTAATTTTGAAAGGTATTTTTCAAAATAAAATTTAAACAGCCTTTCATTTGAAATTATTTCCATAAAATTTGTGTTCAAAAAACAAAACTAAGAAAATTAATCAATTTTTTCTGAGAAGAATATAGATAAGAGTCTAAAATTTAAAATCTTTTGTCTATTAATTAATAAACATTATCTTTGTATTTCTTATTAAAATTATTATAAATAATAAAGAAATTTCTTTATAAATATGTCAAAAGTCAGAGTCAGATTCGCTCCTAGTCCAACAGGAGCATTACACATTGGAGGTGTTAGAACCGCCTTGTATAATTATCTTTTTGCAAAAAAAATGAATGGTACTTTTATTCTTAGAATAGAAGATACGGATCAAACTCGTTATGTAGAAGGAGCAGAAGACTATATATTAGAAGCATTGAATTGGACAGGTATCAATCTAGATGAAGGTCCAAAACAAGGAGGAGAATATGGTCCATATAGACAATCTGAAAGGAAAGCGATGTATGGCGATTTTGGACATCAATTAGTTAAAAATGGTTGGGCGTATTATGCTTTTGATACTGCTGAAGATTTAGAGGCTAAGCGTTTAGAGTTTGAAGCCAATAAAGAACCATTCGCTTATGGTGTAAAAACACGCCTGCAAATGAAAAATAGCCTGACAATGAGCGAAAATGAGGTTCAAAAATTAATAGATAGTGGTGCTGATTTTACTATTCGATTAAAAGTGCCACAAGACGAAATCGTATATGTTGAAGACTTAATTAGAGGAAGGGTAGAGTTTCAATCGGATTTGTTAGACGATAAAGTGATGTTGAAAAGTGATGGAATGCCTACTTATCACTTGGCTAATGTAGTAGATGATTACCACATGAAAATTTCTCATGTTATTAGAGGTGAGGAATGGTTGCCTAGTACGGCACATCACGTTTTGTTGTACAGAGCATTTGGCTGGGAAAAAGCTATGCCTCAATTTGCCCATTTGCCGCTAATTCTAAAGCCTGCTCCTGCTTCATTTATTAATAGTAAAAATATAGATGTTTATAAAGAAAAATTCACTAATGAATTTTATAAAAAGAATCCTAATTACTCTCTGAAACCCAAGGAACAAGTAGAGCAGATGATTAGAGGTATATTATTGGATGTCAATGAAATAGCTAATCGTGTTCAAGTAAAAAAGAAGGATAAAGAAGATAAGATTATTATTAAAAATTTTCTTAAAGAAACCCTCTTTGGAAAGTTGAGTAAAAGAGATGGAGATAGATTAGGTTTTCCTGTCTTTCCACTTTCGTGGAATGATGATAAACCTGAAGATTCATTTACTGGTTTTAGAGAAGTAGGTTTTGACCCTAAGGCATTGTTGAATTTCTTAGCATTCTTAGGTTGGAATCCAGGAACAGAACAAGAAATATTTTCTTTAAATGAATTAGTAGAAGCATTTTCTTTAGAAAGAATTGGTAAATCGGGAGCTAGATTTGATTATGAAAAAGCAAAATGGTTCAATCAGCAATATTTAATTAACGCTAATGACAATGATTTATTAGAACAGCTAAAACCTTTATTTGATTCTAAAGGATGGGATGCTTCTGATGAACAAATTTTAAAAATTGCTTCATTATACAAGGAAAGAGCAGCGTTTTTGAATGACATCGTTGAGAAATCATATTACTTCTTTAATGATGATTAT
>JAHDBK010000028.1 GCA_020630455.1 Saprospiraceae bacterium | reverse complement strand
ATTTTTTATAAATAGATAAAAAAAACACTACTATTTATTTTCATTAAAAATAAATAGTAGGTTTCTTGTCAGATAAAAAATGAGAACGCCTTGGTAATATACCAAAACGCCCTCACTTGTTTTCAAATACAAAAATACGTATTTTTCTTAATATATAGCAAGTTTTTTAGCTTGTATTTTTAATACTCTTAAAAACTATAAACTATAGCCAATTATTCTTGACAATATTTTTTAAGCATATAAATCAAATCTTTTCATATACTCATTCACTTCTTTTCTTGTATTTAATATAGTTTTTTCATCTTCTGGATTTTGAAGTACGGTATCAATCCAATTGACTACCTGAACACAATCATCCTCATTAAAACCACGACTAGTAATTGCAGCCGTTCCAATTCTGATACCAGAAGTAACAAAAGGAGATTGTGTATCAAAAGGAACCATATTTTTATTAACTGTAATATCTGCTTCAACCAAGGCTTTTTCGGCCACTTTACCTGTCAAGTTCTTATTTCTTAAATCAATTAACATTAAATGGTTATCTGTACCTCCAGAAATAATATCATATCCTTTATCTACAAAAGAACGAGTCATTGCTTGGGCATTTTTAATCACTTGTTGAGCATAGTCCAAAAAGGAATCATCTAAAGCTTCTCCAAAAGCAACTGCTTTTGCAGCAATCACATGTTCAAGAGGTCCGCCTTGCATTCCAGGAAAAACGCCACTATTCAAAATAGCAGACATTTTAATAGGTGTTCCTTTTTTCGTAGTACGTCCCCAAGGGTTTTCAAAATTCTTACCCATCATAATAATACCTCCTCTAGGACCTCTCAAGGTCTTATGAGTGGTAGAAGTTACAATATGACAATGTGGCATAGGGTCATTTAATAAGCCTTTGGCGATGAGTCCAGCAGGGTGAGCTATATCTGCTAAAAGCAAAGCACCCACTTCATCAGCAATAGCTCTAAAGCGAGCATAATCCCAATCTCTAGAATAAGCACTTGCTCCACAAATGATTAGTTTAGGTTGAACTTCTTTGGCTTTGGCTTCTACCTTGTCCATATCAATCAAACCTGTTTCTTTTTCAACACCATAGAAATGAGGTTCATATACCTTTCCTGAATAATTGACAGGAGAACCATGAGATAAGTGTCCTCCATGAGACAAATCAAAACCCAGTATTTTATCTCCTGGTTGTAAACAAGCTAAAAATACAGCAGCATTGGCTTGTGCTCCTGAATGGGGTTGAACATTAGCATATTCTGCACCAAATAATTCTTTCAATCTATCAATCGCTAATTGTTCGACTTCATCTACTACTTCACAGCCTCCATAATATCTTTTTTTAGGATAGCCTTCAGCATATTTATTAGTCAAACAACTGCCCATAGCATCTAGTACTGCTTGGCTAGTAAAATTCTCAGAAGCAATGAGCTCTACGCCTCTTCTTTGGCGTTCTAATTCTTGATTAATTAAAGAAAATAAATGTTGGTCTTTCATATTCTTCTATTTTGAAAAACAAAGGTAAAATTTTTATTTTTTAAAATATCCAATCTTATCTTTATTTTCTTTATTAAAAAAATATTTACCTTGTGTAATTATTATTAATTTTAATAAAATTAAACAAAAAATAAAGAAAACTCTTTATTTAGGGAGTTGGCAATTAATAAACTACCTTAGATGTCGAGGTTATTTTTTCTTGTGGCAAGGCAAAAAACGTAGGCAACGCGGGGCGTTGGCGAGGCTTTTTAACACAGGCAGAAGGAAAAAGAATCCGACTGATGGGTAGCTTATTATTTTCCTATTCCCTTAAATCAAAAACCGATTGATGTTTCGTTATATTACTAAAAGGCTTTTGTATGGTTTAGGTGTGATGATAGCTATTGTTTTCATTATAACTACCATCATCAATAGCAGCTCTGCTGATGCTATTGAATTGTCCTTTGGTCAAAGAAGTAATGCAGAAACGATTGAAGCCAAAAAAAAAGAATTAGGTTTAGACCAAGCCCTAATTGTTCAGCAATGGAATTACTTAAATGATATTTCTCCTATTAGCTTGAACAGTTCTCCCAATGCAAAGCATTATGACAATATTATTAATCTAGGAGTAATTGTCTTTAAAACTCCCTATTTAGGCCGTTCTTATCAGACTAATGAAAAGGTATTAGAAATATTAAAACAAAAAGTACCTCGAACCTTTATCCTAGCATTTCTTTCTATAACATTAGCAACAATTATTGGAATTATTATAGGTGTTGTAGCCGCATTAAATCAGCATACATGGATTGATAATTTGTGTCAAATGTTATCGGTTTTAGGTTATTCTTTACCTAGTTATGTTACTGCTATCATCTTAGCACTCATTTTTGCTTTTTATCTAGGTGATTTTACTGGTCTAAATGTAACAGGAGGACTAACGGTATTGAATGATTCTGGAGATGAGGTTTATCAATGGAGAAACTTAATACTTCCAGTCGTTGCATTGGGAATTAGACCTATTGGTATCGTTACTCAATTGACTAGAAGTGCCATGCTAGATGTATTACACCAAGACTATATAAGAACAGCAAAAGCTAAAGGATTATCTAATTTTAATGTAAATTTCAAACATGGTTTACGCAATGCTCTCAATCCTGTTGTCACCTCAGTAACGGGTTGGTTAGCATCATTAACAGCAGGTGCTTTTTTTGTGGAAAACGTCTTTTCGTATGATGGTTTGGGCTTAGAAATCATTAGGGCTTTAGAAAATTATGATGTACCTGTCATATTGGCTATTGTTCTTTTTGTTGCTGCTGTTTTTGTGATTATCAATATACTTTCCGACTTGCTATATGCTTTGCTCGACCCTAGAGTAAGAATTACTGGATAACATCTATTATGTTAAACATAAGTGAATGTTATTCTTAGATTTTCATTCTTTTTTAAAAAAACTTAATTTAGCATTCATATTTTTATTATTCATATAAATAAATAATTATGAAAACTATTTATACAATTATAATCTTAATGTTCTTGTATTCATTTGCTGATGCTCAAATCGAGGAAGGCAGAAGATATATGAGTCAAGGCACCAACAATTCTATTAGCTTAGAAATTCCTAATGCTGATGCCAAAATGACCAAAAAAGTTTGGACAAAATACTTAAAAGACAAAACTAAAGGAGGTAAGACTAAATATACTCGCAAAACAGACGAAAGCTTTACTGATGATGCTGAATATGTACCTATTGGTGGAGCGAACACCTTAGATATTTATGCTAAATTTGAAGACGCAGGAGAAAATTGCAGAGCGACAATTTGGTTTGATTTGGGAGGAGCATATCTCAATTCAGAAATGCATGGAGACAAATACAATGAAGGCGAAAAATTCTTAATGCGTTTTGCTATTGCTGTAGCAATTGAAAAAACAGAAGAGGAACTAGCTGAAGAAGAAAAGAAGCAAAAAAACCTTGAAAAGGACTTAGACAAACTCAAAAAAGATAAAGATGGCTATCACAAAGATATTGAAGAAGCTAAACAGAAAATTGCCGAAGCAGAAGCCAATATTGAGCAAAATATAAAAGACCAAGCTTCTACCGAAACCGCAATTGAAATTCAAGATAAAGTAATCAATAAAATTAAAGAAAGATTGAAAAGTTTGAAGGAATAAAATAAATAACAAAACAAAAGATAAAGAAATTTCTTTATCTTTTGTTTTATTAACCCAACCACTTCCTTAAAGCATTCAAGCCTCGTTTAGATTTTAGTTGTAAGTTGTTTCCCGTTTTTTTGTTGTAAATAACAATTAATTGCTTTTCATATTGTTTGAAGAATTCTGGGTCAAAATTCGCCAATGATAAATTTTTAAGAACCGTTTCGATGTTTGTTTCATCAGCAATCCATTTTTCGCAAACTTCATGTCTGTAACGAATTCCCATGAGATTAAAACCTAAGACAGCTTTAGTTTTTTTATCAAATACAATACGAATAGATTTATTATTTCCTTGCCAATAAATACTTTCTACATTATGATTTTCCTTGGTCGGCACAAATCCATATACTTGATATTCTATATCAAAAAACTTAGCAGAATTGAACCATAATCGAGGTTTGTAGCTAACTCTTCGTTCACAAATATTATAAGCGGCGACTTCTCCCATCATTCTTCCTGTGTACCAAATAGCCTCTATGGGCCTTCTGTCTGGCAAAGGGTTTTGCAGTTCTGCACAATCACCAATAGCATAAACATCTTTAATATTAGTTTCTAAATATTGATTGACTAATATTCCCTTATTGGTTTCCAATACTGTATTTTTTAAAAAATTAATATTGGGATGAACTCCAGCAGTAAGTCCAACAAAACCACAATCTATTCTTTCTCCTTTATTTGTAATAACGCCAATAGCTTTACCATTGCCATCATCAATAATTTCCTGTAATTCTGTTCCTAATTTTAAATCTACATGGTGATCTATAATATGTTGATTAATCATTTCTGATTCTTCTTTGGGAAGAACGCCACTCCAATAACTCTTTTCTCTGACTAAAAAAGTAACATCAATATTTCTAGACCTAAACATTTCTGCTAACTCGATGCCAATTAATCCACCGCCAACGATGACTGCTCTTTTTAACCCTTTGCTATACTCTTCAATATAATCTAAATCCTGTAGAGAATATAAACCTCCTACACCGTCTAAATCTTGACCTTTCCAACCAAATTTATTTGGAGTAGAACCCGTAGCAATAATCAACTGATCATATTGAATAGATGAGGGTGGAGCAGCTTTAGTTTTTTGAGGAGAAACCGCCTTTGATAAAGAAATTTCTTTATTTTTAAAATCAATATTATCTACCCAAGCCCTTAATAATTGTATTCTATTTTTTGCCCAAAAATGCTTTTCGTAGGGCTGAGTATCTTTTTGACTCATGTGCCCCATATAGATATACATTAAAGCAGTACGTGAATAAAAATAATCTGATTCTCCCGAAATGACTATTATTTCATTGTTACTCAATTTACGTATCCACCTAGCAGCAGTAATACCACTAATTCCATTCCCTATAATTACTGTTTTCATTACAAATAAATTATCAAACAAAAATAATAATAAAGAAAATTCTTTATTATTTAGATAAAATTTAATATCTAAAGTCTTTTATCTCTGTATTTTAATTAGATATTATTCTTGTGAGGATTCGGCTAAAAGAGTATTAATATCTTCGATTAATTTATTAGTAGATTCTCTGTCTGTACCTCTTGCAAAGGCACGAGTGAATCCTTTTCCATCAATCAGAATTAAATAACCGCTATGGTCAAAGCCATCTGGATATTGATCACCTTCTACCGCAGAGCTATTATAATCTTCGGTAATATCGTAAATTTCTGTCTTATCTCCTGTAACAAAGTGCCATTTTTTTGAATCTACGCCCAATTTATCAGCATAATCTTTCAATGCTGGTACAGAGTCTCTTTTAATGTCTATACTATGAGAAAGGAAATATACTTGTTCATTATCTTTAAATTCTTCATAAAGATGAAGCATATTCGTTTTGACTTTAGGGCAGATAGTTGTACAGTTGATTAAGAAGAAATCTGCCACATAAATTTTCCCTTCAAAAGTTTTATTATTAATAATAATACTATCTTGATTAATAAATGAAAATGGTCGAATAGCAAGTACTTCGGCTTCTCCTGTTTCTTTATTGAGTTTGGGTATGAATGGAAGGGTTTTATTTTCCTCGATTGGTGTATTACAAGAAAAAATAAATATACTGAGGTATATTGATAATAAAATAGACAACTGTTTCATATAATAAAATTATTAAAATATAAACTTTAAAACAGCTGCAAAGTTCGGAATTATAGTATTAAAAAAGTAGATGTTATTAAACTTTATTTTTTTACCACTCTAAAAGACCTGCTGACGTCTATTAAATTTCCTCTTTCTTGAACAGTAGCAGTTAAGTGAATAATAGAACCGACCTTAGCTTTTCGAAGCAATCTCATCATAGCAAAATTCAATTCACCACTTGATTCCTCTCCTTTAAATTTATTTTTCTTTTGAATTTCTACTCTTAAAAATGACTTTGTAACATCATCTCCTAATTGATTTCTTACAATGACATCATCTGTAATGATTTCATTAAGTTGATCAAGGCTAATTTTATTTTCTTTTAATTTACCCCAATGAATTTGAAATTTATTACCAAGGTCAGAATTAAAATGGAAACGAACAGGAAGGTTCATTTTTACTTTTACATTTTTCCCTCTATCCGCTCCAGCCTCCCATCTCGGCATCATCTTCACTACTCTTAAAGCCTCTTCTCCACATCCTCCACCTATATCTCTGACCAATTGTATGTCTTCCAAATCACCCATTTCATTCACTATAAAACTAATATAAACGACACCTTCTATTTCATCTCTTTTGGCTGCTTCGGGATATTGTAGATTTTCACTTAAAAATTGAATCAATCTTTTATCTGCACAATTTCTTTTTTCAACAGTACCATTAATCATTCCTTCACAACCATCGAAATAAGGCATCTTATCACAATGAGTATAAACCTTTCCTTTATCTGTTTCTACAAATACAGAAGGGCTACTAGCCTCCAACTCTTTTGGAGGTAAAGAATCACTAAAACCAGAAGGAACATAAGGTTTAGGAGGCTCCATTAATAAAGAAGTTTCTTTATTTTTTTGATTAATTGTAAAATTAATAATAATATTATGAATAACATTTACTGCTTCGCCATCCTCTCGTGCTGGCATCCAATTTTTCATCATAGACACTAATCTAGAAGCTTCATCTCCACACCCTCCACCAATATCTTTTAATATTTTTACTCCTTTGACCTCTCCTTTTTTAGTAATTACACAAGCAATAATAACATCGCCTTCTATTTCTTGGATAAGCGCATCTTGGGGGTATTTAATATTATTTTGTACAAATTGTTCTATTTTTAATTGAGTGCAATTATCTATATTTTCATTATTGGCACATCCTGCCCAATAAGGCATCTTATCTGCTTTAATTAAAACTTCCCCTTCAATATCTTGAGCAAAGATTGGAGTAGAAGTCATCATCAATAAAAATGAAAATATAATTGAAGATAGTAACGTATATTTCATAATCAATCAAAGTATTAGTTTAGTATTAGACCTTATTAATAAAACATCCAAAAAGATGCCAATATTTTATCATTCTTTACTATTTAAGGAAAATATAAGATAAAATCAAGAATTTACATTATTAAAGAATAAGAGTTCTTAGCATTTTTATGAAAAATTTTATTAATTACTAAAAAATATTTTTAGGATAACCTAAAAATATTTACTTTTGTCTATTATGATTTCAACGACTGAAGAAAATTACTTAAAAGCTATTTTTAAATTATCAGAAAAAAAAGAAGGTTCTGTAAATACAAATGCTATAGCTCAAGAGTTGAATACAGCTGCGGCTTCTGTAACAGAAATGATAAAAAGAATGGCAAAAAAAGGACTGATTCACTACGAAAGTTATAAAGGAACTCGTCTAAGTAAAAAAGGAGATAAAATAGCTCGTAATCTTATTAGGAAACATAGATTATGGGAATGTTTTTTATATGAGCATTTGGAATTTTCATGGGGTGAAGTTCACGATATAGCAGAACAATTAGAACATATTAAATCTGAGGAATTAGTCAACCGATTGGATAGTTACCTTGACTTCCCTCGTTTTGACCCTCACGGTGACCCTATCCCTGATGCCAATGGAAACATTCAAGAAAGGAAACAACAACCTCTTTTTAACTTAAAAAAAGGAATGAAAGGAGTTGTTACAGGAGTAAAAGAACACACCAAACCTTTTTTAACTTATTTGGATCAATTAAAGATAACCCTAGGTTCGGAAATTGAAGTTATTGAATTTAATAAATATGATGATTCTATTAAAATATTAAACAATAAAGTAGAACAACTCATTACTCAAAAAGTGGCTAAAAATATTTTTATTGAAGTAATAAATACTAATTAAAATTAAACGTATGTTTGTGATTATTTCTTCAAAAGAATTAAAACAAATAGCAATACTTAAAATAAAAATTTATAATGAAAAGGATTCTAATAATTATTAACTTTTTTTTGATTGGTACATTCGCCAACGCTACAGACACTAAACCGAAAGTAATGGCAACCGCCTCTATGATTGCTGATATTGCAGAAAACATATTCAAAGAAGAAGCCGAGGTCATCTGTATCGTTCCTGTTGGAGGAGACCCACATTTATTTGAACCAAGTCCTAAAGATGTAATGTTAATCAACGATGCCGATTTAATATTACAAAATGGTTTAACTTTTGAAGGATGGCTGAGTGAAATGATAGAGAATTCAGGAACTAAAGCAGAAACCATAACAGTTACAGAAGGCGTTAAAGTCATTTCAAGTGTAGATTATGCTAATGCAGAAGACCCCCATGCTTGGATGGATGCTGCCAATGGTGTTATTTATGCTGAAAACATCTTAAAAGCAGCTATAAATATTTTACCAAATAAAAAGGAGAAGCTTGAAGAAAACTTCAACAAATATAAAGAAGATTTGTTATCTTTAGACAAGTACATTTTAGATAAGATATCGAGTATCCCTAAAGAAAAACGCATACTAATCACCTCTCACGATGCATTCCAATATTATGGAACAAAGTATGGTCTAGAACTTTTTGCAACATTGGGAACATCTACAGATGCCGATGTAAAAACAGCCGAAGTTATTGCTTTACAAAAAGCAATAGAAGAAAGTCAAGTGGGTGCCATTTTTGTAGAAAGCACTGTCAATCCAAAATTAATACAGCAATTAGCTAAGGATAATGGAATTGAAATTGGAGGAGAATTATTTGCTGATTCTTTAGGTAAAAAAGGAGAAAAAGGAGATAGTTATATAAATATGCTGAAGCACAATACCGATGTAATAGCTGAAGCATTAACAAAAGAGAGAACTCTTGTCAACGCAGATGCTTCAGAAACTTCCAATTCTTCAAATTTAAGATTTATCCTTTTGGGTTTGTTAGCTTTTCTTTTGATATTCACCATTACTTTTTTCATTAGGAATCGCAAATCATCTGAAGCATAGTACTCATGATAAGTGTAAAAAACATCAGTGTTTCGTATCAAGAAAAAACAGTACTTCAAAATGTTTCAATTGAAATTGAGCAAGGTAAAATAACGGGTTTAGTTGGACCAAACGGTTCTGGTAAATCCACCTTGATTAAATCCATATTGAATTTAATAGATTTGGACAAAGGCGAAATTGCAATTGATGGCGATAGTATTAAAGATTTTGATAAAAAAAGATTAGCATATATTCCTCAAAAAGATGATGTAAATTGGGAATTTCCTGCTACTGTAGAAGATGTCGTCATGATGGGGCGTTTTCCACACAAAAAGATTTTCCAGACACTCAATTCTACAGATAAACAACTCGTCAATGAAGCACTAAAAGATACGGAAATGCTTGAGTTCAAACACAGGCAAATTGGTGAATTATCGGGAGGACAACAACAGCGTGTTTTTATTGCAAGAGCACTATGTCAAGAAGCTAATTTTTATTTTTTGGATGAACCTTTCGTAGGTGTGGATATGGTCACAGAAGATAAAATCATGAATCTTTTAAAAACCTTACGTTCTAAAGGAAAAACCATTGTTATCATTCATCACGACCTATCAAAAGTAAAAGATTATTTCGATAATATCATATTATTAAATAAAAAAATAATAGCTCATGGTAAAGTAGAAACTACTTTTACCAAAGAAAATATTAATAAAGCATACAATAATCAACTGCCTTTTTTATAAAAAAAATTCAATTCGGGAATTTTTTAAAGCATTTTAGACTTTAATTAAAAAAAACAATTTATCTTTGCACCCTATTTTAAAAATACCATGCGGGTATGGTGGAATTGGTAGACACGCTAGACTTAGGATCTAGTGCCGTGAGGCGTGGGGGTTCGACTCCCTCTACCCGCACTTTCTAAAAGCTGTTTTATACAGCTTTTATTATTTAATAAAAATAAAATAATCTCCTCATGGCTAAAATCTTCAAAGAAGAAGTAGACACGCTCAATACAATATTAAAAATTACTATTGAAAAAGCAGATTACATTAAAGAATATGACAAGCAACTAAAAACCTACCAATCTCAAGCTAATTTAAAGGGTTTTCGTAAAGGAAAAACGCCCATAGGGCACATCCGTAAAATGTTTGGAAAACAACTTATCTATGATGTAATCAATAAATCATTACAAGAACAACTGAATATTGCATTAAAAGACATGGACATCTTTGGTGATCCAATCCCCAATGCTGAATCGCCAATTTTTGATCCTAATCATATAAGTCCTATTGACCACGAATTTTACTTTGATTTAGGCATAGTACCTACATTTGAGGTTGAAGGTGTTAATGAATCTGACTCTTATACTTTCTATACTATAGCTGCTTCAGATGATATTGTGGATGAAGACATTCTTAATTTTAGAAAAAGAGCAGGAAGTTCAACTCTTGTAGAAGATGATATTCAAGAAGGAGATTTGGTAAAGGTAGTGGCACAAGAACTTGATGGTGAAAAAGTAAAAGAAGATGGATTAGAAACTGGTTTTAGTATTGCTATTGATGATGCTTCTGATTCATTAAAGAAAAAATTATTAAAAAAGAAAAAAGGAGATACGCTCAATATCAATGTCTACAAAGATGTACAAAAAGATGCAACTAAAGAACATGTCCGTTCGTATATTTTAGGTATCGAAAAAGATAATGAAGAGTATGGTGAAAATTTCGAGTGCAACATTATAGAAGTTAATCGAGTTGAATTAGCAGAGCTTAATCAAGAATCTTTTGACAAAGCATTTGGTGAAGGAAAGGTAAAGAGTGAAGAAGAATTTAGAGAAAAAATTAGAGAAGCTATCAATAATCAAATGCAAGGAAATGCCGATGCTATTGCTTTCCGCAATTTGAAGAAAGCATTGATGGAAAAGAATGAAATGGAAGTACCAAGTGATTTTCTAAAAAGGTGGATTAAATTAACGAATGAAAAAAATATTTCTGACGAACAACTAGATAAAGAATTCCCTTATTTTGTTGAAGATTTAAAATGGTCTGTCATAAGAGGTAAATTGATTAAGAAATTTGAATTAAGCGTAAGCGAAGAAGAATTGAAAAATGGTTTCATGAGTGCATTAATGGGATATGGTTTAGATCCTAGTACAGTACCTCCAGGAACATTTGACAATTATATAGAACGCATGATGGAAGACCAAAAAGCAGTTCGCGAACAAGCAGATAGGATAATGGGAGACAAACTTTTTGATGCTATCAAAGATAAGGTTACCAATATCGAAGAAAAATTAGATGAAAAAGAAATAGAAGAATTAGTCAAAAAAGTAAATGAAGAAGTAGAAGCAGAAAATGAGAAAGTAAAGGCTGCTATTCAGACAGAAGAAGTAGAAGTAAAATAACATTATGTCGTTATTTTACTTAGATTAGTAGAAAAAATAAATTTTAGCATTAATACTTACATACTTTCAACTGTTATATATTAGATTTGCGAATTGAAGAACAAGACTAAGACTTCAGTTCGCAAATTTTTATTTAAAATAAAATCTATAAGAATATGTTCTCAGATAATGAATTTAGAAAATACGCCATAGGGCATCTTGGTATGAACTCCAATACTTTGGATGATTACATGAAAAAAAGCACAGCAAATGCAAATGTAGAGGCTTTTACAACTACAGTAATTGAAGAGCGTTTGAAAAACATTACTGCATTTGATGTATTTACTCGTTTAATGATGGATAGAATCATCTTTTTAGGAGTACCTATTAATGATTATGTTGCTAATGTTGTACAAGCACAATTATTATTCTTAGAAAGCTCTGACCCTAAAAGAGACGTTCAAATGTTCGTCAATAGTCCAGGAGGAAGTGTTATTCATGGATTGGGTATTTATGATACTATGCAATATGTAAATCCTGACATAGCGACTATATGCACTGGTTTGGCTGCTTCAATGGGTGCTGTTTTATTGAGTGCTGGTACTGCTGGAAAAAGAGCCTGTTTACCACATTCAAGAGTAATGATTCACCAACCCCTTGGAGGAATGCAAGGACAAGTATCCGACATGGAAATTTCATATAAATTAATCAAAGAACTTCAAAAAGAATTATATGAAATAATGGCCAAACATACTGGTCAAAAATATGATAAAATTGCTGCAGACTGCGACAGAGATAATTGGATGAAAGCAGAAGCCGCTAAAGAATATGGTTTAGTTGACGAAGTGTTAAGTAGAACAAAATAATATTTAAAATATTTAACGGAATGGCTTACAAGAGAGTCATTCCGTTGTTTTTTTGCTTAAATTCGAGTAACTTTGTTAAAATTAAAATTATAATGGACTTCAATAAGAGAAATAAATATAACTTAAGGTGTTCTTTTTGTGGGAGGGATAAGACTGAAGCACTTATTTTAGTAGCAGGTATAGACGCTCATATATGTGAGTCATGCGTAGACCAAGCATCTGAAATCGTACAAGAAGAATTAGGTAAAAAAGCTATTGAAGGGGGGCATTTTGACAGCTTACCTGAATCCGTCAAGCCTATTGATATTAAAAAACACTTAGATCAATATGTTATAGGGCAAGACGAAGCGAAGAAATATCTTTCTGTTGCTGTCCACAACCATTATAAAAGGCTAGCTCAAACTAACTCCAATGAAGATGAGGTAGAAATTGAAAAATCTAATGTTTTATTGGTAGGAAGAACGGGTACAGGTAAAACATTATTAGCAAAAACGATTGCAAAATACTTAAAAGTTCCTTTTGCTATTGTTGATGCAACTGTATTTACAGAGGCTGGGTATGTAGGCGAAGATGTAGAAAGTATCTTGAGCAGATTGCTGCAAGTATGTGACTATAATGTAGAAATGGCAGAACGTGGTATTGTTTATGTTGATGAAATTGATAAAATTGCTCGCAAACAAGACAACCCATCCATCACAAGGGATGTTTCAGGGGAAGGTGTACAACAAGCCCTATTGAAGATGCTAGAAGGAACAGAAGTTAATGTACCACCACAAGGAGGAAGAAAACACCCTGAACAAAAATTAATTAAAATAGATACTTCAAATATTTTATTTATCTGTGGAGGTGCTTTTGATGGAGTAGAGAAGCTTATCGCCCAAAGGGTCAACACTCAAGTTATTGGCTTTAAAGGGAAAGATAGTGAACAATTAGATAGAGAAAACTTACTACAATATATCACCCAAAAAGATATTAGATCTTTTGGTCTTATCCCTGAATTAATCGGTAGATTACCTGTACTAACTTATTTGGAACCCTTAGATTTTAAGGCATTAAGAAGAATTTTATCTGAACCTAAAAATGCTTTAATCAAACAATACCAAAAATTATTTCAATTTGAAGGAATCAAGTTAGATTTCACAGAAGATGCTATTGATTATATTTCTGAAAAAGCAATAGAATTCAATTTAGGGGCTAGAGGGTTACGTTCAATATGCGAAGCCGTCATGACTGATGCCATGTTTGAACTTCCAGGTAGAAAGGATATCAAAAAATTTACTGTAGATAAAAAATATGCAGAACAAAAATTGAGCAAATCTAAATTAGCTCAATTAAAGGCTGCTTAAAATTCCTGATGAAAGTTTTTAAAAAGGACTATTATCTTCTACTAATGAAACAATTTCCAAGTCATTAGCTAAATCTGGACATAATTCGAAGAATGAGATGTGCATCTCATAATTTTCCATAATTGCTTGTAACAAAACATTCATCCCTTCTTTTCTATCTCCAATTTTAAAACAGTAAGCTGCATGACAGTACTTTAATTCCGTACCATAAGTATTCATAAAGGCTGCACTTATATTTTCAAATGCTTCTTCAAAAAGGCCTTCATTCATTAAGAAAGTAATATAGCGTATCCAATATTCACTCACTTCAGGAGCTAACTCTATCGCTTTATCAAAATAATTGGCTGCCATTTCAGTTGAGCCATTCAAGTAATAAGCTTCACCTAAAGCAGCTGCAAATTCTTCTCTTTTTTTATCTAATTTAGACGCTCTTTCCAAATAATCTATTGCAGGTAGTGGACAACCCAAATAAGTATAACACAAACCAACATGATATAAGGCATCAGCACTATCTTTTTGAATAGATGTAACTTCTAGAAAAACACTAAGGGCTTGCTCATAATTTTCTAATTTAAATAGACATTTTCCTTTGCCAATATAAAGATTGACATCATCTTCACAATGTACTAATCCATCTTCAAAACAATCTATTGCTCTTTCATACAAGCCCATTTCTAAAAGCACATCAGCACAATCAATATATGCTTGATTGAAGAACTTATCTGTAATAAATGCATATTCAAAACTATCAACTGCTTTTTCTGGTTGATTAAGATACCAATAAGAATGTCCTAAATGAAACCACGCTAATGAACTATAAGGTCTTTCAAGAAGGTAATATTCTAAAAATTTTACTTGTTCTTCATGACACATAGAAAATTCTACACAAAGTCCCATTCTTTCTAAAATATCTTCATTATCCAAATCCGTAGCTAAAGCAGAACAAAGTGCTTTAAACATTTCTTTGTGTTTATCTAAATTATCATAAATAGCTGCGTAACACAAATAAACATTGCTAATATCTTCTTCTTCAACACTATCTTGATCAATCAAATCTAGGGTATCCATAGCTTGATCATATCTACCCATATCGATATAAATACGAACTTTCAACAACTGAGCGTGAACATCATTTGGCTGTAATGCTTGCATTTTTTCAACAAAAACTAATGCATCTGATAATTGTTTATTCAAATATAAGAGTTCAGCCTTACTAAAAAGCATATTTGAAGAATATGGATGTAGCTGAATTCCTAAATCAGCTACTCTTAATGCTGCTTCTTTGTTTTTAGTTTTCCAAAAATAGTGAATCATCTCCTCAATGACCGTTTCCTCGTGAAAAACTACCGTTCCCTTTTGTGACATTGCCAAAAACTCATTGGCAATGATTTTTAAACTTGGATTGGTATTACTCATATTGTATATAAAATGACTGATTAAAACTTTAATTAATTAAAATTACACTTAATTTATTTAATTTCAAAATAATTTTTCAAATTTAATTATACTCA
>JAHDBK010000592.1 GCA_020630455.1 Saprospiraceae bacterium | reverse complement strand
TTTACACTTTTTATCTCTTTTTTTAACATCGCATACTAACGTACGATAATCACTATTATTCTTTAGATATTAGATTGAAAAACAAAACTTTACAGTTTTACAATTTTTCTATAATCCTACTTAGAATAATGTCTACTTTATACAACAATATTTTCAAAGTAGACAGTAAAAGGAAGATACGAGTCCACATCAATATTCATCTTTTATTGAGCTTATCCTCCAATCCACATCATTAAATCATTTACATCTACAATAGACCAACTGTGAGGATGTCGTTCCCCATTAGCTCTGTATCCTTTGTTTTCTGTTTCTATTATTTCAAACTTCATCCATTGTTTCTCATTTAAAATTTCGCTTATTTTTCTGAGCGTGTAGGCATTCGTATATTCAAAATCAGTTTGGCGATTTTCTTTCCACCACTGTTTATCAGGTTCTGTATAGAACCTTAGTTTGCAGCCTTTCAACTGAGGAATATTTATGTATCTAGTTTTTAAAGTAAAAGGCGAGGCTTCCTGTATATTTTTTAATAGTTTTTCTTCTTGACCAAAATTGGCTTCTAGATAATTGATTATACCCTTAGGTTCAGCGAGTCTTTCCTCATCAAATTCGGGATTCTTAGTGTCAATAATCGAACTTTCATAAAGTGCATATAAATCAAGTGGAGAGTCGACTATAAACACTCCCTTAGGAGCTATTGAGGTCTTTTCTTGGTGCAGATAATTAGAAAGTGTTAAGGCAACATTGCCACCAATAGACATTCCGCCAATAAACACATCATTCTTCTTCAATTTATATTTAGAATATATCTCTTCAAGCTCTTGTGACAACTCTTTTGTTTTCGCTTCATCAATCCATAGGTGACGATTAAAATTCATCAATAAAACAGAAATATTATTTGCTCTTGCCGCAGTCAATATATCAAACTCTTCTTTTGTCTCCTTTGCAGTTGAGCCTCCCCCAGGGTACAAAATCAAAGTTGCTTCGGCTTTCTTTACTTGATGAAGTTCATAGTTATCAGCCACAACTGTTTTTTCTAAGGGAAAAAGTTGAGCGGTTAATTCGGTTACCAAAGCTTGTAAAACGTTACTTCGTAGTTTTCCTTGATTTCGGTCGAGAACAAAAACAGAAATAGAAGCATCTAATTTAGGGAAATACAAAACTACAGTTCCCCAGAATCCACCATGCCCATAAGCTTTCAATCCTTTTACTTCCGTCTCTGAAAGACCAAGTCCATATTTATTATCTTTCCCACTACTTATTTCTATTTTAGAAAATATTAAATTTAGGACATCTTGGTTCTCGATAATTTTCTTATTGAACAAATTATAGGAAAACTTTGCTAACTCTTCTGTATTAGTAGCTATACCACCACCGCCATACAAATCCCAAGAAATATCTTGATTATAAGAATCCCAGTTTTTTTCAGTCCAATATTGATGTACTAACTCTAATGTATTTGTTGGTTTTTCTTCTAAAGTAGGAAACCAAGTATTATTTAAATTTAGCGTTTCATATTTTAGTAAGGTTCGAATGGCCTCATAAAAAGGTTTCTTTGTTGCTTGCTCGATAATTTCAGTACAAAGTAGATAATTAGCATCTGCGTAACTAAAGGTATGCCCTGGCTTGCCCAAAGGGTTTCCTACTTGAGTAGCAAGCTCCAACTGTTCTTTCCTAGACCACCTGTGCTTTGGATGTTTATCTACCCAATCTAGATATTCTTTATTGGCATAATCCTCAATTCCACTCGTATGGGATAGTAGATGTTTGATTTTAATGCTATCAAAATCATATCCATCAGATTCAAATAGGTCGTAAGTTTCTTTTGATAAAAACTTAGCAATATCGTCTTCAATGGTCAATATATTTTGCTCTTGCAACCTTAATATTGAAGCAGCAATATATGTTTTTATACTACTTGCTATCAAAGCAGGTTGATTTACAATCAATTCTGTTTTATTTTCTAAATCGGAATACCCTTTCCCTCCGCTCCATGAAATACCGTTTTTAGGCGATTCGATATGAGCCATTATCCCTATTGATTCTGGATTGGATTTATATATAGAGTCAATAATGGATTGAAAGTTATCGATAGGCTTATCGTATTTCTTTTCATCTGTGACTTTATCAGTTTTACAACTTATTATTGAAATACAAAGAAGAATTAGGAGGATTTGATTGAAGTTCATATTCTTTCCATTTTAATATTTTCTGCTTTATAAAGTTGTAATCTTTCTAATAAGAGAACACCTTATAACAATAATCAAGCTAAGTAATTTTGGCTTACTTAGCTTGATATATCATGTTTCCAATTGCAAAATATTATGAATAAATAAAACATCTCGCCCATTGTTTGGCTCTGTATACCCAATACCTACAAAGTAAAAAGTATTACAATTTTGACATGAAATCAACT
>JAHDBK010000027.1 GCA_020630455.1 Saprospiraceae bacterium | reverse complement strand
AAAAAATACTGTATCTGTTCATAGTACTCTTTTTTTGTAGGAGAACTGCACCGTTTCTATTTGCTTCCTTCAACCGGTTTTCTTCTAGGTAGAGTGCTTTATGAAAAGTTTTTGTTTCAAGTCTTCCTCCTTTTACTGCCCACCAATAATGTGAGTAAGCTCTTTTAATGGGGTTACGTAATATCATAATAATTTTAGCCTTAGGAAAGTGCTTGCCCAATAAGGGAGGAATATAAGGTAAAAACATATAATTGGGAGTAGCTTCTCCTATAACTTTTTGTCCATTGTATTCATAAAACTTCTTACTATATTCCTCTATATTAACCTCTTCTACTTTATCAAAATAATGTACTTCTTTAGCAGAGGGTAAGAATATATCAGGATGACTATTGAGGAGTTCGTACAAGTAAGTAGAACCTGCTCTCATTGCTCCTACTAGAAAAAAATCAGGTAATGTTTTAGTTTGGTCTTGCACCATTATACAACTTCATCTAAGTTAATTCTTGTAAACTAGCTAGTCTATGAAAAAGGGTTTCATCATTTTTCACTAAGTCTTTATATGTTCCTGCTTCTATAATTTCACCTTCTTCTAATACATATATTTTATCTACATTTCTAATAGTAGATAGACGGTGAGCAATGATGATTACAGTGGTTTTTCCTTTCATCGTATCAATACTTTCTTGAATCAATTTTTCTGATTCAGAATCTAAAGCACTAGTTGCTTCATCTAGTATCAATATTTCAGGGTAGGAATATATTTCTCTAGCAATAGAAATTCTTTGGCGTTGTCCACCAGATAGTCTTATTCCTTTTTCACCTAACTGAGTATCTGTATTGTGTTTTAATTTATCTACAAACTCTTTAGCATTGGCAACAACAAGGCTTTCCTCTAGTTTGGGATAATCTACTTCTTTTTCTTCTTCTGTAAAGCTGATATTCATTTTTACAGAGCCATCAAAAACAATATTTTCTTGTGTAATGTATCCTATTTTCTTACGCCAAAAATCATTAGTAAGATTTGAGTATTTCACTCCATCGATAACAATTTGACCTGAGCTTGGAATCAGCAAACCAGACAAGACATCTACTAAGGTAGATTTACCTGACCCAGAAGGACCTACAAAGGCGATTGTTTCGTTTTTATTTATAGTTAAATCTATACTTTTCAATGCTGATGTACCATCTGGATAATTAAAACAGAGTTTATCTAACTGAACTGTATTTTTAAAATCTATATCCCTATTTGTTACTGTTGTTTCTTTATGTTTTTCTAAATCTGCAAATAATTTCTCTACAGTATCTATACTTCCTACTGCAGAATAAAATCGTTGTTTTTTACCTTGAAACTGTGACAAAACAGTACTAGCTCTATAAGCTACAGCTAAAATAACTAACAAAACTGTTTGTGGTTCTCCTAACCATAAGCTATTTACTATAAACAATAAAAATATCATTAATAATGTAATTGGTTCTTGGATAACCTGTGGGATACCATTTGTAAAAATGGTTTTAAATTGAATCGATTTATAGTGTTTATTTGAAGCTTCTAATCTATTTCTAAAAAATGTATATCGTTTGGTTGCTTTGAGGTATTTAAAAAAGTTTACACCTTCTAATAATAAAGATTTAAATCTTAGATTTTCATTAGCCCTTTCAATAGAATAACGTCTCCCTATTTTATTCAACATTACAAAAAGGACATTGAAAAGTAAACCAATAATAACCAATACTAAAGATGCTTTCCAACTAGATGCAAAAAGTATAGTTACATAGCCCATTAAAATTAAAAAAGTTTTAATAGATTCTAAGTATGCTACAAACCCCCCAAGATATTTATTGATTTCATAAGAAGAAGTACTATGTATGACCCCTGAATTAATTTGGGTATAATAGAGGTAGTTAATATTACCAAAAAGACGAACTACTTTGTCTCTTAGAACTTTAATAAAAGTAGAATTCATAGAAGCTAATACCAATATATTGAGTCCTTTTAGTATTGCTTTTAAACAAATTACTACAACAATAAACTTTATAATATTGGAAGAAGTCAATTCAAAATTTACAAAGCTGAATATATTTCTAATAGGTCCTGGAATTTTACTCATAATCTCCCCACTTCCACCTAATACATCAGAAAGTAAAGGAATAATTAAGGATATACCAAAGCCATCTAAAAAACCAATTAATGGAGAAATAATGAATACGGCAAATATCATATTCCCCACTATCTTGTAAAAATTATTCCAATACTTGATTACATACATTTATAATAAGCTTTATACCACGCTACAAAATCTCCAATTCCTTTTTCAATAGAAGTATTGGGTTTATATCCTAGATTATCTATTAAATCCTCTATATCTGCATAGGTTCTTTCTACATCCCCTTTTTGCATAGGAAAATATTCTTTGATGGCTTCTTTTCCAATGGCTTCTTCAATTACATGGATAAAATCCATCAATTTTACAGGTTGATTGTTCCCTATATTATAAACTTTATAGGGTGCTTTTGAACTAGCAGGATTAGGCTTACCTGCGTCCCAGTCATTGTTGCCTTTGGGTGGGTGGTCGATGATACGCACAACCCCTTCTACTATATCATCTACATAGGTAAAATCTCTAGACATTTGCCCTTGATTAAATACCTTGATGGGGTGGTTATCTATGATAGCTTTTGTAAATAAAAAGTAAGCCATATCTGGTCGTCCCCAAGGGCCATATACTGTAAAAAAGCGAATACCCGTTGTTGGAATTTTGAATAAGTGGCTATAAGTATGTGCCATCAATTCATTACTTTTTTTGGTAGCGGCATAGAGAGAAACAGGATGGTCAACATTATCAGAAGTAGAGAAGGGGATTTTTTCATTCAGACCATAAATACTAGAACTACTTGCATAGGCTAAGTGCTGTATTTTGTAAGTACGACAACACTCTAATATATTCATAAACCCAACCACATTACTACTAATATAAGCATCTGGGTTTTCTAGGCTATACCTCACTCCTGCTTGTGCTGCAAGATGACAAACTTTATCAAATTTTTCTTGCTCAAAAAGCTTTTGAAGTTGAGCCTTGTCTTCTAAGTTAAGCTGAATAAACTGGTAGTTTTTGTGCTTAGAGCTTTGCACTAATGTATTATATACCAATCTTTCTTTAGTGATTCCAGCCTCTTCTAGACGAGCGTATTTTAAATCAACAGAATAGTAATCATTAATATTATCCAGTCCTATCACTTCATCTCCCCTTTCTAGGAGTTTATGAACTAAATGAAAACCAATAAAACCCGCTGTCCCCGTAACTAAAATTTTCATCTTTACTTGACTACCTGTTTAAAGTACTCGTATGTTCTTCTTAAACCTTCTGCTCTGTCGATTTTTGGAGACCAGCCTAAAATTTCTTTAGCCTTTGTGATATTTGGTCTTCTGACTTTAGGGTCATCTACAGGAAGGTCTTTATTAATGACATGTGCTTTTGGGTTATCTACTAAATCTAGTACTTCTTTAGCAAAATCGATGATACTAATTTCATCTGGATTTCCAATATTCATAGGTAAGTGATAATCACTCAATAAAAGTTGGTAAATTCCTTGTACTAAATCATCTACATAACAAAAAGAACGGGTTTGAGAACCATCTCCAAAGACCGTTAGCCCTTCTCCTCTAATAGCTTGTGAAAAGAAGGCAGGTAATACCCGACCATCATTGACACGCATTCTAGGTCCATAAGTATTAAAAATGCGAATAATACGTGTTTCTAATCCATGAAAATTATGATAAGCCATAGTCATCGCTTCTTGGAAACGTTTTGCTTCATCATACACTCCACGAGGTCCTACTGGGTTTACATTGCCCCAATATTCTTCAGGTTGTGGATTCACGAGTGGGTCTCCATAAACTTCTGATGTAGAAGCCACTAATATTCTAGCCTTTTTTGCTTTAGCTAATCCTAGTAAATTATGAGTTCCTAAAGAGCCTACTTTTAGTGTTTGTATAGGCATTTTAAGATAGTCTATTGGACTTGCTGGAGAAGCAAAATGAAGAATATAATCTAATTCTCCTGGTACGTGGACAAATTTACTCACATCATGATGGTAGAATTCAAATGATTTATTAGGAAACAAATGGGCAATGTTGTCCATATTTCCAGTAATAAGGTTGTCCATGCCTATTACATGAAGTCCTTCTTTAATAAATCTATCACAAAGATGAGAGCCTAAAAATCCAGCAGCTCCTGTAATTAATACCCTAGCCATTATTATTATAAAGTTGGTCGGTTAACGAGATTAGGAAGGAAAAAAATTCTATTCTTCCTTCCTAATTTATTTTTTCAAAATACATTATTTATATAATCATTCCTGCTGCTACTGTCTCATTTGTTCCTTCATCTACTAGAATGATACTACCTGTAATTCTATTTTTACGATATTCATCTACAAATAATGGTTTGGTTGTACGGATAACGATACGAGCAATATCATTCATTTTTATCGCTTTATCTTCCAAATCACGATGAAGTGTATTGATGTCTAGTTTATACCTTACTTCTTTCACTACACACCTTACATCTTTAGTTGTATGAAGAACCGCATATTTTCCTTTGACTTGTAGTGGTTTGTCATTAAACCAACAAATCATTGCTTCGATATCTTGTGTTACTTCAGGTTGATTGTTTTGTCTTACAATCATATCTCCACGAGATAAATCTAAGTCATTCTCTAGAAGAACAGTTACAGACATTGGAGGAAAAGCTTGCTCAATTTCTCCATCAAATGTATCAATCTTAGCAATTTTACTTGTAAAGCCTGAAGGTAGTAGTGTAACTGCATCTCCTTTTTTCAAAATACCACCAGCTACACGCCCTGCATAACCTCTGTAATCGTGGTAGTCATCATTATATGGTCTTACTACATATTGTACTGGGAATCTAGTATCAATAAAGTTGTGGTCACTTGCAATGTGTACATTTTCTAGGTAGTATAATAGGGTTGACCCTTCATACCAAGGCATTGCGTCTGAACGATCTACAACATTATCTCCATTTAAGGCAGAGATTGGAATAAAGCTTACATCTTTAATATCTAGTTTAGAAGCAAATTTTTCAAACTCTTGATGAATTTTATGGTAAGCTTCTTCTTGATAATCTACTAAGTCCATTTTATTGATACAAACCAATAAGTGAGGAATTTGTAGTAATGAAGCAATAATTGCATGACGTTTTGTTTGTTCTACTACTCCATTTCTAGCATCAATTAAAATCAATGCGACATTGGCGGTAGAAGCACCTGTTACCATATTCCTAGTATATTGGATATGACCAGGGGTATCTGCAATGATAAATTTTCTTTTTGGTGTAGAAAAATAACGATAGGCTACATCAATGGTAATTCCTTGTTCTCTTTCTGCTTTTAGTCCATCTGTTAGTAGAGCTAAATTCACCTCTGATTCTCCTCTACGTAAACTACTTGCCTCGATAGCTTCATATTGATCTTGGAAGATAGATTTACTATCATATAGTAAACGACCAATTAAAGTACTTTTTCCATCATCTACACTCCCTGCTGTTGTAAAGCGCAGGAGTTCCATATCTTTATATTGATTATCTGACATTTTTATTAAAATTGAATTGGTGTGATAAAAAATTGTTAGAAGTAACCTTGTTTCTTTCTGTCCTCCATAGAGGTTTCAGAACGTTTATCATCTGCACGTCCTCCTCTTTCTGTAATACGAGTGGTAGAAACTTCTTCAATAATTTTTTCTAGGGTATCCGCAGAAGATGGGAATACACCTGTACAAGTCATATCACCAATTGTTCTACATCTTACCATCATTTCTTTTACTTCTTCTTCTGGTTTTCTTTGAATGAAATCACATTCTGCTAGTAGGACACCATCTCTTTCAAATACCCGTCTTTTGTGTGCAAAGTAAAGGTTTGGAAGTTCTACTTTTTCCATAGCTAGATATTGCCAAACATCTAACTCTGTCCAGTTACTAATTGGAAATACTCTAAAGTGTTCTCCAAATCGTTTTTTACTATTGAATAGATTCCAAAGTTCTGGGCGTTGGTTTTTAGGATCCCACTGACCAAATTCATCTCTATGAGAGAAGAAACGTTCTTTTGCCCTAGCTTTTTCTTCGTCCCTTCTAGCACCTCCTAAGGCAGCATCATATTTGCCTTTTTCAAGAGCATCTAATAATGTTGCTGTTTGTAATCCATTACGACTAGCATTATATCCCTTTTCTTCTGTAACCAATCCTGTATCAATTGCTTCCTGTACAGAACCTACAATTAGGCGGACACCTAACCTTTCTACTAAGTCATCTCTAAATTTGATAGCTTCTGGGAAGTTATGTCCTGTATCTATGTGTAATAATGAAAAAGGAATTCTAGCAGGGTAAAATGCTTTTTGAGCTAAGTAAACCATTAGAATCGAGTCTTTTCCTCCAGAGAACATCAACACTGGGTTTTCAAACTGTGCTGCCACTTCTCGGATGACGAATATTGATTCCGATTCTAGTTCTTTCAGGTGATTCAAATGATAGTTCATTGACCAAGTTTTATGATAGGTAAAATAAATGTATAAATTTTCTCAACAGCTTCGTCTATCGTCATTTCGTCCGTTTTTATCTCTACGGCTGGAGCCTTAGGAGCTTCATAAGGAGAATCAATCCCTGTAAAGCCTTTGATTTGTCCTGCTCTAGCTTTTTGGTATAATCCTTTTACATCTCTTGCCTCGCATACTTCTAGAGGTGCATTGATATAGATTTCAATAAAATTTTCTTCTCCTATAATATTTTTTGCAAAAGCTCGAATTTTTTCTGTAGGACTAATAAAAGAATTGACTACTACTAGACCACTATTCAAGTATAGTTTAGAGACTTCTGCAATACGTCTAATATTCTCTGTTCTATCTTCTATTGAAAAGCCTAGATTGTTATTAATACCTACTCTGATATTATCTCCATCTAGCACTTGAGGGAAGAAGCCCTCATTATATAGCCTTCGTTCTAGGGCTTGAGCAATGGTACTTTTTCCAGAACCAGAAAGCCCTGTCAACCATAGTACTTTGCTTTTTTGCCCTAGTCGTTTCTCCCGATCTTCTCTTTGTAAGAGTCTATCAAAGATAGGATGTATATTATTTGAACTCATATTATATATTTTAACTCTCTGAATTTTCTGTACCTGTAACAGTGTTCCTAATCGTTCCTCTTGGTACCAATTGCCAAGCACGCTCATGTAAGTAATAAAGGAGTAATTTTAGAAAAAACTCAATAAAGCCTATTTCTAAGGCTAAAGAAATATCACCTGTTGTAAAATAGGCGATTGCGATAATTGTTGATGTGGCAACAACTCTCCAAGTCAATCCTTTTAGAAGACTTCTTATGTGTGATTCTTTTTGGACTTCAGCCATTATAAATTTTTTGAATGATTTCGACTACTTTCATCCCTTCTAGGGCATTTGTTGTAATTGGGTTTCTACCTTTTAAAACATCAATTACATTTTTTATCATGTGGTGATGATTGGCAGCAGAGCCTTGATAATTTCCATATTGATTAGGAGCATTGGTTGGTTCTAATTGGGGCATGGTATAATTTTCTACCTCAAAATGGGTTATTTCATTCATATATTGCCCCCCAATTTTAACCGTCCCTTTGCTACTTATAATTGTGATACTACTTTCAAAATTTTGATTTTGTACCGTTGTAGTAAAACTAATATTTCCTATTCCTCCTTGTTCAAATTGAAAAGAGGCTACTCCTGTATCTGCAAATTCTGTTGAAGTTTGGTGAGTAAAGTTTTGAAATTGTGTTTTCACTTTTTTTATATCACCAAACAACCAGTACATAATATCTATAAAGTGGGCAAACTGTGTATATAAAATGCCCCCATCTAAATCTTTTGTACCATGCCAATCACCTGTATAATAACGTTCATCACGATTCCAAAAACAGTTGATTTGAACTAGGAAGATTTCACCAAGTTTTTGTTCTTCTACTAATTTTTTGAGTAGTTGAATAGGTGGTGAATATCTATTTTGCATCACACAAAAAACCTGTTTCCCACTGTTTAAAGCTTGGTGAATGACTGCCTCACAAGAGGCTTTTGTCAAGCCCATTGGCTTTTCAATAACTACATGTTTTTGGTGTTGAAGTACTTGAAGTGCTTGTTGAGTATGTAAGCCATTTGGTGTACATATACAAACTACATCAAAAGGTACTAAACTTGTAAGCAATTCCTCTAAAGAGGAAAAAAATGGAATGGTTTTATAGTTGGTTGGCTGTATATCACAAATGGCAGTTAGTTCGGCTTCTGGTTCGTTTTCTATTACTTGAATGTGGCGTTTTCCAATTTTACCACAGCCTACTACTGCAAATTTGATTTTTTCAAAGGTCAAGCCTTAACGATTTCCTTTACTTTACCTTCAATTAAGAAGTAACTTTGTCCTGAAACAGGACAAGTAGCACGATTATCTGCCCCAAAATACAAACGATGCCCTGCTGCACTTACCCAACCAATTTGTCGGGCAGGGTTGCCTACTACGAGTGCATAATCTTCTACTGACTTTGTCACCACAGAACCCGCACCTATTAGAGCAAACTGTCCTATTGTGTTACCACAAATTATAGTGGCATTTGCACCAATACTTGCTCCTTTTTTTACTAGGGTTGTTTGGTATTCTGTTTTTCTATTAATATGACTTCTAGGATTAATAACATTGGTAAAAACAACTGATGGCCCTAGAAAGACATCATTTTCACAAATTACGCCTTCATAAATGGAAACATTGTTTTGTACTTTAACATTTTGTCCTAGTTCAACGTTATTTCCAATAAAAACATTTTGACCAAGATTACAATTTTCTCCTACAATACAGTCACTCATTAAGTGACTAAAATGCCAAACTTTTGTACCCTTACCTATCTTTGCTCCCTTATCAATTACTGCTGTTGGGTGAACAAATAGTTCAGACATATTTTATAGTTTAAAAAATGCTTGTACTTGATTACAAATCCACTCTAACTGTCCTTCGTCTAATTCTGAATGCATAGGTAAAGAAAGTACTTCATCACATAGTATTTCAGTATTAGGTAATTTAAACCCATCCTCAATATGTTCTTTAAAAGCTAATTGGTCATACAAAGGAACAGGGTAGTAAATCATACTAGGAATACTTTGCTCCTTTAAGTATGCTTGCAAAGCATCTCTTTTTCCTTCTTTTACTAGTAAAGTATATTGATGAAAAACATGTGTAGAATTATGTTGTCTTGTAGGAATCTTTATTCCTTCTATATTTGAAAGTTGAGTATCGTAATAAGCTGCTGCTCTTTGACGAGCACCATTGTAGGTATCTAAGTATTTTAGTTTAACATCAAGAATTGCCGCTTGGATAGCATCTAGTCTCGAATTCACACCAATAACATCATGGTAATATCTTCTACTTTGTCCATGATTAGCCACCATTCTAATTTGGGCAGCGAGTGTATCATCATTGGTCATGATTGCTCCACCATCACCATAGCAGCCTAAGTTTTTAGATGGATAGAAAGATGTACAGCCTATATGACCAATACCTCCTGTTTTCTTTTTTGTACCATCTTTAAATGTATAATCTGCTCCTATTGCTTGAGCATTATCTTCTATTACAAATAAGTTGTGTTTGTTGGCTACTGTCATGATAGCTTCCATATCTGCACTTTGTCCAAATAAATGTACAGGTACGATAGCTTTGGTATTGGGTGTAATAGCTTGTTCTATAATACTTGCTGTTATATTAAATGTAGCTACATCCACATCCACCATAATTGGTTTTAAGCCTAATAGTCCAATAACCTCTGCTGTAGCTACATAAGTGAATGAAGGTACAATAACTTCATCTCCTTGTTTTAAACCTAAAGCCATCAAAGCTACTTGTAGAGCATCTGTTCCATTAGCACATGGAATAACATGTTTTACGCCTAGGTATCTTTCCAAATTGGCTTGAAAAGATTTCACTTTAGGGCCATTGATATAAGCTGTAGAACTGACCACTTCTAACACCTCTGTATCAATTTCTGCCTTGATTTTATTGTATTGACCTTTGAGGTCAACCATTTGTATATGGAGGCTTTGTGTGTTCATATCTTATGATGATGTCACCTCTTGTTTTGTTTCAATAATATTTCGCCCAATACTTTCATAGTGGAAGCCATTTTCTTTCATACGATTCATATCATATAAATTACGACCATCAAAGATAACAGGTTCATTCATTAATTCTTTCATCACTTTAAAGCTTGGTGTTCTAAAAACACTCCACTCTGTAACAATAGCTAGGGCATCTACTTCAATTAAAGCTTCGTATTGGTCACTTACAAATTGAATTTTATCTCCATAAATTGCTTTCACATTTTTCATAGCTTCTGGGTCAAAAGCTTTTACTTTTGCTCCTGCTTCTAGTAGTTCATCTATGATATTGAGTGCTGGTGCTTCACGAATATCATCTGTGTTTGGTTTGAATGCTAATCCCCAAATGCCAAAAGTTTTACCATTCAAATCACTACCAAACATTCTTTTAACCTTTTTCACCAATCTACTTTTTTGGATAGTATTGACGGTCATTACAGATTTCAAAATTTTAAAATCATAATCGTTTTCTTCTGCAGTTTTAGCTAATGCTTGTACATCTTTAGGAAAACAAGAACCTCCGTATCCTACTCCTGGAAATAAGAATCGTTTTCCAATACGATTATCACTCCCCATTCCAATACGTACTTTATCTACATCTGCTCCTACCTCTTCACAAAGGTTTGCAATTTCATTCATAAAAGAAATACGAGTTGCTAGATAGGAGTTTGCTGCATACTTTGTCATTTCAGCTGAACGCTCATCCATAAAGATGATTGGGTTTCCTTGACGAACAAATGGGTCATATAGACGCTTCATTGTTTTTTGAGCTCTATCAGAACTTGTACCAATGACAACTCTGTCTGGTTTCATAAAATCATCTACCGCTACCCCTTCTCTTAAAAATTCTGGATTTGATACTACATCAAATAGGCTTTCATCTAAATTCTTCACTAGAGCTGCATGTACTTTTTCTGCTGTTCCAACAGGCACTGTACTTTTATCTACAACTACTTTGTAATCTTCAATGATTACACTCAATTGTTTTGCCACGCCTAATATATAAGATAAATCAGCAGAACCATCTTCATCTGGTGGTGTTGGTAATGCTAAGAAAATGA
This sequence comes from Saprospiraceae bacterium, assembly GCA_020630455.1. Taxonomy (GTDB): domain Bacteria; phylum Bacteroidota; class Bacteroidia; order Chitinophagales; family Saprospiraceae; genus JAHDCE01. The sequence goes on along the minus strand of JAHDBK010000027.1, from coordinate 4,026 downwards.
CTTCTGCATCTTTGATAGCTTCTCTTAAATCTGTTGTAAAGTGTAATCTTCCCTGTTTAGTATTTCTATCAAAAAGAAGTTCTAAACCTGGTTCATAGATAGGCACTTCACCATTTTGCATTCTTTGAACTTTATCTGCGTCAATATCTACGCATATTACATTGTTGCCTGTTTCAGCAAAGCAAGTTCCTGTAACTAGACCAACATAACCTGTACCAACTACTGCTATATTCATTATATTATACGATTTGGTTTAACTATAAAATCAACGACTAAATTTTGGTATAATACGAATCCGTATTTGAAATATGTAACCTGCTTTGGGACTTGCTCTTGGTATTCAAATCTTTGTAAGCATTTTTTATACATAAAGTTAAATATGGATTGGTATAAGGCTTCGCCCTCGAAAGGTCGCAAGAACCTGTCGTCTGATAATTTTTCGTGTATTTTTTTACTGTTTTTAATGATTATAAAATCATTGACATAAAAAAGGGATAACACATTATATTGAATGTATCATCTCCTTTCCTATTTATATTTTCCTCAGTAATTGAGGATCAATTTCCATTCTTAGTGTGTAGCCAATATGATTTAATTCAACCAAAAATTGTTTTTTGCCTTGTATGGCTACTAATTTGCCCTGAATACCTGTTAAGTTTCCACCAATAATTTCGACACTATCTCCCTCATTGTATTTTGCTGGTTCTATTTCAAAAGCTAGCCCCTCTCCTACTACTCTTTGCATCAGCAAAATTTCTTCTTCAGGAATAGAGAGCAGGTTTCTTGAAAACTGAATAAATTTCACTACGTTTTCAGTTTCTAAAACTCGCACATATTCTTTTTGAGTAATCTTGACAAAGATATGGCAACTAATTAATGGTAATTCTACCACTTTTACTTTACGTGTATAACGGCGTGTAAAAGTTTGTACAGGTAAATAAGCTTCAATGCCTTTTTCCTCTAGCAGTCTCTTAACTATTTTTTCTCTTTTGTATTTGATATAGACTGCAAACCATTTAGCTTCTTTCGTATCTAAATGATTTTCGTATCCTTGTCTAGCTGTACTCATGTTGCTTATGTTCTACAATCGCCAGTAAAGCATTCCATTTTGACTATATTCATACATCCCTTTCAAATCCATTAAGATTGGATTTTCTTTTGTGATAGATTTAAAATAAGTCATATCTAATTGTTTGTATTCCTGATGCTCAACTGCAACTACTACAGCATCATAATCATTGGATACCTTATCAACCAGTGTTAAATTATATTCGTGTGCAACTTCATTTGGAGAGGCATAAGGATCTGTTACATGAACATTGATAGAATATTGCATCAGTTCTTTGACTAAATCTGCTACTTTAGAGTTTCTAATATCTGATACATTTTCTTTGAATGTAACACCCATGACAAGTACCTTAGCATTTTGAGGGCTTTTATTTTTCTTAATCAACATTTGAATTAGGCGCTTGGCTACAAAAGCAGGCATTCCATCATTGATTCTCCGACCACTCAAAATAACTTGTGGGTCATACCCTAGTTGTTTTGATTTGTGTAATAAGTAATAAGGATCTACACCTATACAATGTCCTCCTACTAAACCTGGAGAGAATTTTAAAAAATTCCATTTTGTACCCGCTGCCTTTATCACTTCTTTTGTGTCAATGTCCATTTTATCAAAGATGATAGACAATTCATTCATCAAGGAGATATTCAAATCCCTTTGGGTATTCTCTATAACTTTAGCTGCCTCTGCAACTTTGATAGTAGGTGCTTTATATAGTCCTGCTGTGATAATTTCATCATACACTTTAGCCACTTCATCTAGTGCTTCTGTATCACTACCTGAAACAATTTTTAATATTTTGTCAATTGTACGTTCTTTATCTCCTGGGTTAATCCTTTCAGGAGAATAACCTATTTTAAAATCAACGCCTAGTTTCAGTCCAGAAAGTTCTTCTAAAATGGGTAGGCAATCTTCTTCTGTACAACCTGGATAGACTGTAGATTCAAAGATGACATAATCTCCTTTTTTTAGATGCTTCCCTACAGATTTTGTTGCACTGATTAGAGGTCTAAGATTTGGATTTTTATGTTCATCAATTGGTGTTGGAACAGCTACAATGTGAAAGTGAGCTTTTTTTAAATCTTCAGCATTAGCTGTGAAGGTAATGTCTTTATTTTCAAAAACTGAAGATTCTAGTTCATTAGAAGGGTCTATGTTCTGTTTCATTAGTTCTACCCTTCTTTCACTAATATCAAAGCCTATGACACTAAATTTTTTAGCAAATTCTAAGGCTAGGGGAAGGCCAACGTATCCAAGTCCAATGACTGAGATTTTGGCTCTTTTATTTTTTAATTCTTCAAATATCATTTTTCGTCTTGCACTTTATTTGTAAGTATTGATTAAGACCGATAAAAAAAAGAAGGCAAAAGTAAAACATCTTACATTGAAAAGTAAACACCCTATATATTAATCATCAAAGTAAAGTAAGATGCTTTACTTATTGCCTTGTATTAAAATTTCAGTCTTTGCTCCATAAAAGCAAGGGTTTAGGATTATAATTATCCCAATTAATTGATTTTGCTTCTTCTGTAGTATAGATTAGATATCTAACTTTTCGGTTAATCAATCCCTCTGCTTTTTCAACTAGTTTGAGTAAATAAACTTTATCAATATTGCCTATAAATAATAAATCAATAATATTACTATCTAATCCTTTAGAAAATTCTCCAACAACAAAAACCTTATCAACTTCTCCTAAATGATTGATGACTTTATTGACAATTTTATCCAATCCTATATATTTTAATAAGATATTATGTATCTCATCAAATAAAGGATGCTGTGTATTTGCCTTAAAAAACTTCTTATTTCCTTTTAAAGAAGAAGACAACATGCCTGCATCTTCAAAACGGTTCAATTCTAATCGGATAGCATTAGTTGATTCACCAAACTCGCTTTCCAAACCTCTTAAATAAGCTGTGGTATTGCTGTTCAAGAAGAACTTCAACATTAGCTTAATCCTAGTTTTTGATGATATTAATGTTTCTATCATAATGATTATTGTGCAACAAAATTACTCATTTTTTATTTTTTAGAAAAAAAAAATATCCTTTTTGTTGCATTTTGGTCAATTTTATCGCCTCTAAAAGGTTAAACAGCATAAATAGTAATTTGAATACATGATTTTTTAAGTTTTAGACCATGAAATCAATATACATCTATTAATATGCCCTTAAAATATTTTAACTTAGCAATCCATGTTGACCCTCCAAAAACAAAATGCTTAAAACAAAAGACTTAAATAAACATGCTTAGGCTTTATCTAGTAACTTTCATAGTCTATCTATGTAGTATAGGCTATTTATTTGGACAGTGTGATATTCCAAATTCTAATTTTTCAATTGTCAGTCCCATTACTATATGTGAAGGAGAAGTTATTGAGGTAAGTAATAATACCCTTTCTCCTGATATAGATTATTTTATATGGGATTGGGGAGATGGTGCTAGGGATACTGTTTTTGATAGGAATAATTATACCCATATACATAATATCACACCTGAGAGTTGTGCTACAGGAAATGAACAAGGTGTAACTCAACAGATTACATTATATGCTGTCAATTTATGTGGTGGAAATGAATTTACTCAATTTAGTTCTTCTTCTGTTTTTATAAAATCTAAACCAAAGATAGACTTTGATATTTCTAGTGAAGTATGTATTGGTTTTAGAAATGATTTTATAAATCTAAGTTGTTCTAGTGGTTCTGATGCTACTTATCTATGGGATTTTGGAGATGGAAATACTTCAACAGAGACTCATCCCAATCATAGATATGATGACTTAGGAACTTATGTTGTTACCCTTTCAGTAGTTAATGAGTGTAGTACTGGCTTTTTTTCAAAAGAAATTAAAGTAGTCTCTCCACCAAAAGCTTTTTTTAGTGTAGAAACAGATGCCGATGCTTTTTGTACAGATTTAGAATTACAATTAACCAGTCAATCTACTAATACTACTAATA
>JAHDBK010000591.1 GCA_020630455.1 Saprospiraceae bacterium | reverse complement strand
GCCTTGATTATTGATAAAAAGAGAATTTTCGTTTTGATGTCGCTCCACTCGGGATATACGTTTTGAAAAAAATATTTGGATGAAAAAGAAAGTTTAAAATCGAAATAATTCTTTGTCATCTCCAGTTTCGCTCGGGTGATAAAATGAATGGTAAATAAGCCGTCAGCCAGCTAGGTGAACTTGTGTACGAAATATAATAATAGTAAAGGAATCCCTTGCCGTTTAGGGGATAAAAAACCGAAGCAAAATCAGAAAACAAAAGCAAAATCGAGTAAATAATGGATCGAAAAGTACGTGAAAAAAGGTGTACAAAGTAAGTGAAAAAGTGAATGGAAAAGCATACGAGAAAATGAGCGAAAAGTAAGCGGAAGAGTACTCAAGAAGTGAGTGAATGAATATGAATAGAGAAATCCCCTACCCTACAAGGGGGAAATTCGTATCTAAAAAATGATGGGTAAAAAACACCAAGCTGGCTGCCTTGTGAATGGTAAAGAAAAAGCCGCCCACAGAAGTTGGATAAATATCGAAAAGCTCGATAAAATTCAGTATCTTTGAAAAGAAAGAAAAATGGGTAAAAAATGCTGCCCACATGGAAAAAAGAAAGCTTCGCCCAACAATGTGTTGCTGTCCATTTCTCCCATGCGGTCGAAAACGGCAGCAACACCAACCGTTCAGTTCAAGGGCTTCGCCCTTGAACTGAACGGAGCGGCGGCTCGCATTTGGGGTAACGAAGCCCCAAAACAGAACTGCGGCTTACCGACCACCACTGCGATTCCTTGTGGCGGCGGCAAGCCGCCGCTCCGTTCGCTTCCACCAAAAAAAGAAAATATGACAGATAAAATAAAAGAAGAAGAAAAAAATAACGTTGTTCAAGTAAAAGTTGTAGATGTAGATAAGATTCCGAAATATCAAGCACAAATAAGTATTGCTATTTTCTGTGGATTAATTGGTCTTATAGCTACTGGTATATTTATGGTTTTATCTGAATATTTTGAAATAAAGTCAAATATAGATAAGCTAAATTACACTTTGACCGATGTTAAAGAAGAGCAATCTGAACTTGAAAACATAATTGAAAATGGTAAATTCATATTAACTCCCGAAAAAGATTTAGCTTATGATATTGATTATACAGAATTAGATTGTAAGATTATTAAAGAGAAAATAGCACATCTTGAAGAGGTGAATAAGAAAAAAAAATGTGATAAATAATGATTAGTATATCAAAAGCCTCATATATTTTAATGACATTCCTGTTAGGAATTTTCTTTACTGGGATACTTACAATTCCAAGTTTGAAAAAGGAAATATCTAAAGTTCAAATACATCTGGATAATTTAAATCAAAGCGAGTCAAAACCAATTGCAAATTTATACAAGGAGTTAGAAAGAATAAGCGATGAAAAACTGAATGACAAAGGTACAATTGCTATGTTAGACGAAAAAATTATTAGGAGAAATAATCAACTCAATATTTTAAACAAAAAAATTAAAACTTATGATAGAAATTTATACGAGTTATCAAGTCAGATAAGTTATTTAAAAGAAAAAATTGAGTCCCAAGAAAATTCTATTGTGGGAAAAGGAAGGGAGACAAAACAGTTACGTGACTCTTTAAGCAAAGTGGTAAATCAATTTGAGAATGAACGAAAGAGGTCTATAAAACTTAGAAAAGATATGGAATCTATAATTCAACAAAATGAAATTTTGACGAATGAATTGATTGAAGCTATACAAGAATTAGAAACTATTAAAAAAAGCATCAAAAAAAACAATACAAAGGTTTATGCAAAGTATAAGAAATCATTATTATCAGATAAGCTTATCAAAGTTTTAATTGATGAAGATAATAATGATGATATTTTACCCAGCAGAATTCAATCATTAATTTTTGATATTGAGTTTTTTATAGATGATTTAAATTCATTAGATAGAATTGATTTAGAGTTAGTTATATCAAACAACAACGAAAAAGTAATTGAATTTGAAGATAGATTTTTTTATGAAAATTATGTAGTTTATCATTCTACTAATTTGATATCAATAAGAAAAGAAATTGAAGTTTCATTAAAATCACAAAAGTTATATGAAAAAAATCGATACAATTATTTTGTAAGGATAAAAGGGGTAAATGAGGACATTATTAGTGGGGAGATAAAATTCAAATAAAAAAAGGCGAGAAGCGAACAAAGTGTATGTGTTCATGTCGGGCAAAAGCCCGCCACGCCACATACACAAACCGTTCAGTTCAAGGGCTTCGCCCTTGAACTGAACGGAGCGGCGGCTCGCATTTGGGGTAACGAAGCCCCAAAACAGAACTGCGGCTTACCGACCACCACTGCGATTCCTTGTGGCGGCGGCAAGCCGCCGCTCCGTTGCATGCTATGAATAAAAAATAAACCATCAATATGAAAGGTAGATTTCGACA
>JAHDBK010000026.1:6439-15346 GCA_020630455.1 Saprospiraceae bacterium | reverse complement strand
GTCATAATCATCCTTCTGGCAATCTCAATCCTAGTCAAGCAGATTTACAAATCACTCAACAACTAAAAAAAGCAGGAAAAGTCCTTGACATCAATGTTTTTGACCATATTATTATTGCTGGAAACAGCTATTATAGTTTTGTTGATGAAGGTGTTTTTTGATAGACCCTCTTGCATATATACTTTTTATATTATTTCTCAAATGGATACAATTTTGGATCAAAGTATTTTTCTTTAACAATTTTTTCTTTGCTATCAATATACAATTGTGGGTATATATATTCTATCCAATTATCATTCTTATCTACACAGCCATAATATTTGAAACATATAATATCATTTGTTTTTAAAAAAAAAGTTTCAAGTAAATCTTGATATCCTCCATCAATTCTAATTAAAACATTTTTATAATAAAATGCTCCATATCCTTCGTGATTAACTTCTTTAAGTCCTAGTTTTAACATACTAGAATCTATTCTCATAATTCTAAATCTAAAAATATATTCAAATTGATAAACAGCTAATATTTTTATATCATTGTTTTTAGAATAAACAATCGATAAGTCAACAAAGGCTGGTGTTAAAGTTTCAGGGAAATTCTTAATATATTTCTCCCCGTCTTCAAATAAAACATCTAATATTTCAATAACTTGGCTATCTAATATATGGCACTTATTTAATGAAATATTAAGAGAATCAATACTTTTTTTTTTACAGGTCAATGAACTATATCTACTATTACATGAAAATAGGTTTAAAAAAACAGATATTACAATTGTAATAGAAATTAAACTATGTATATATTTCATTTTTAAAGTATTTTACAGTTTTCAATATTACCCCTCAAGATACACTTTTATTATAAATAGAGATATTAGTACGGAATTTAATAATAGATAATTAAAATATAATTGGTGGTATCCTTTATCTAAAAATGGAATTAAAAAAACGGCTACCTTTACGCTTCCTATATCTTTTACAGCTACAAAAAACGAGTAAGAGCATGTTTAAATTAATAACAATATTTCTTTATTATTAATACAATTGAATATAATTCATTATTTTTGTAAAAAATGCTAGATGGAATATTTAGAAAAATCTATTCAATTAAAATATGAATTGGACGCACACCGTCCAATTGAAAAAGAACAAGAAAAAAGAATTTGGCAAAAATTCAGATTAGATTGGAATTTTCATTCTAATAATTTAGAAGGCAATATATTAAATTACGGGGAAACTAAGGCATTATTATTACACAATATTACCGCACAAGGAAAACCACTAAAAGACCATTTAGAAATAAAAGGTCATGAAGAAGCGATTCAGTGGATGTTAGATTTTATCAAACAAGAAAGAGATTTAACTGAAAAATTCATTAGAGAACTACATGAATTAATTTTGAAAGAAAGTTATGAAGTAAAAGCAATAACACCTGATGGAAAACCAACAAAAAAGAAAATCAATATTGGTCAATATAAAACAACACCTAATCATGTAAAAACAGTTACAGGAGAAATATTTCATTTTGCTAGCCCAGAAGAAACACCATTAAAAATGCATGAATTAGTGAATTGGTATAATATTGAAAAACTAAAAACAGATGTAAATCCAATAATTTTAGCTAGTGAATTTCACTACAAATTCATTAGAATCCACCCATTTGATGATGGTAATGGGCGAATAGCTAGAATATTAATGAACTTTATACTCATTTCTTTTACTTATCCTCCAGTTATTATTAAAACTGATGATAAAAAAAATTACTTTAATGTTTTACAGCAAGCTGATGGAGGCAAATTTGAACCTTTTGTAGAGTATATAGCAAAAAATCTATGTTCATCATTAGAAATTATGATAAAAGGAGCTAAAGGAGGAAAAATTGAAGATGATGATGATATTGATAAAGAGATTTCTTTATTAAAAGAAAAATTAAAAAATAAAGGAGAAGAAATAAAAGTTACTAAAAATAAAGAATCGCTATTGAAATTATTTGAAAAATCGATTATTCCTTTAGCTAATTCTTTATTTGATGGTTTACAACAATTTGATGATTTGTATATTGAAAATAAAAGGGTAATTTCTTCGAATGGTCAAGGTTTCCATTCTGAAGATAAATACAATCAAATTAGAAATATTATTAATGAGAAGATTATTTATAATATGAATATTGAATATTATAATTATTATTTTAAAAATACTGAATTCAATGAATTTTCATACAATTCAAAGGTTAAATTAGTATTTCATCAAACTTCTTATGAAGTCATCGATAATGATGAAATTATATTTAAAAAACTATATAGTGAACAACTAAGTAAAGATGAAATATCTTATATAGTTAATCAAGAAAAGAAGAAACATAAAGATTTCATTCTAAAACAAACTAATATCAATAATTAATAAAAATTAAAAATTCGAGAACTCCTTCATATCAATTTGTGTTAAAAAAGTATGAGCGAAGCAACTGCACAACAAAACAAAAATCAATTAGACTGGTTTCTCTTGGGAAGAGTGCTTAAACAAGCCCTGCCTTATCGCAAGATATTCATCCTTTCTATGTCTTTGGCTATTATATTAGCACCTGTGGGCGTATTGCGTCCTTACCTCATTCAATATACCGTTGACAATTATATTATACAATTCAATTATGATGGATTGGTAATGATGAGTGGCATTATTATCGCTGTTTTGATTATTCAATCATTTATGAGGTATGTATTTATTTACAGTACGAGTTTATTAGGTCAATCCGTTATTAGAGATTTAAGGGTACGCGTATTTAAACATATTAATTCTCTTCAATTGCGATTTTTTGACCAAACACCTGTAGGACGAGTCACTACTAGGACTATCAATGATATAGAAACCATCAACAATGTTTTTTCCCAAGGAACAATTACGATTATTGCTGATATTCTTCAAGTACTCGTTATTTTAGGAGTGATGTTTTATACTTCATGGCAATTGACTTTAGTTTGTCTGATTACTGTTCCACTTTTGATTGTTGCTACTTATATATTTAAAGAAAAAATAAAACACACTTTTCAGATTGTAAGGACTGAAATATCGAATATGAATTCTTTTTTACAAGAAAGAATAACAGGTATGCGAATTGTTCAGATATTCAATGTAGAAAAAGAAGAATTAGAAAAATTCAATAAAATCAATGATAAATATACCCAAGCCAATATCAATGCTATATTCTATTATGCTGTCTTTTTTCCAGTTGTAGAAATACTATCTGCTGCTTCTTTAGGTTTGATGGTATGGTGGGGAGCAAGAGGTGTATTGACTGATAATATCAGTATTGGGGTTTTGATTGCATTTCCACTTTATATCAGTATGTTATTTAGACCTATTAGAATATTGGCTGATAAGTTCAATACTTTACAAATGGGCTTAGTAGCATCCGAAAGGGTTTTTACATTATTGGATAATCAATCTAAAATCGAAAATAAGGGTTCATTATTAAAAGAAAAAATTGATGGAGACATCAAATTTGAAAAGGTTGACTTTGCATACGATGGTGAAAACTTTGTTCTAAATGATATTTCATTTGATTTGCATCAAGGAGAAACTTTGGCAATTGTAGGAAGTACGGGTTCTGGTAAATCTACAATTATTAATATCCTCAATAGATTCTACGAAATTCAAAACGGAAATATTTATATTGATAATATTAATATTAAAGATTACGAATTATTAGCTTTACGCAATAGAATTGCCGTAGTCCTTCAAGATGTATTTTTATTTTCGGGCACAGTTTTAGAAAATATCACTTTACGAGATGAGTCGATTACAAAAGAAGAAGTAATAGCTGCCGCCAAAATGATAGGTGCAGATGATTTTATCCAAAAATTACCCAATGGATATGATTATCAAGTAATGGAGAGAGGAGCTACCTTATCAATGGGACAAAGACAGCTCATTTCTTTCATAAGAGCCTTAGTATTCAATCCTGATATTTTAATCTTGGACGAAGCCACTTCTTCTATTGACCCAGAGAGCGAAGCCATCATTCAATATGCTATCGAAAAACTAATCGAAAAAAGAACTTCTATCATTATTGCTCACCGACTTTCAACTATTAGGCATGCCGACAAAATCATGGTTTTAGACCAAGGACGCATACAAGAAATGGGCAGTCACGATGAATTATTACAAATAGAAAATGGTCATTATCGAGAATTGTATGAAGTTCAAGTATAAAAAATAAATGCTGTTTTTTCATCAATAAATACTAACTTTAAGGTATCTTTTACGTATGTAATATTAGTACAGACAATCAGATAAAAGACTTTATGAACATAACAGAAATTTTAGAAAAAATCGACCTTTTCAACATTCACGAAAATATGGAAGACTATGATATTACCATATTTTTTGATGAAATTACAGATAGTATTCCTCAACCAGAAAACCTAAGTGCCCAAGATAAAGAAAAAGCCGTTTCAACTTTATTTAATTTTTTGAGTAGGCAATCACCCGAAATGTATGAATGTTGGTCTTTTGTCCATTTAATCGAAAGTTTTGATGGTCCTAAATATAAAATGTATTTTAGAAAATTAGTTCATCATGTCCAAAAGACGCCTTGTTTTACTTCTATTTTATTATTGAATAGATTTATTAATTCCTTAGAAGGAAAAACTTGGGAAGATACCGTCAATATTCTCAAAATAATTAGTGAGAAAGAAGGTCTTTCAGAATTAGTAAAACAAGAAGCTTTAGAGACTTATAAACACCAATTAGAAAGTTAATAATATTTTTTAAACTCTAAACTAATTCAATATGACCAAAAAATTATCTATCAAGAACCTAGCAATTTTGCTACCCTTTTTCATTGTTTTATTTTTAATCCTTTTTATACAATCTCCTTTCTACACTGATGTTTCAAAGGAGTTTTCAATTGCAATTATTTTAGATTTCATCATTACAGCTCCTATTATTTATTTTTTTCTTATTAGAAAGAATGAAAAGATACCTAATTATACAGCAATTTCATTCTTTGTGATTAATATATTAATAGCGAGTTTTATAATTCCACTTGAAAATCAATATTTTTTGCCCTTTTTGACAAATGTATTAGTACCTGTTCTTGAAATTGGAATTTTAAGTTTTATAATCTATAAAACATGGAATGTCATTCAACAATTCAAAAGTCAAAACAAGGAAGGTTTAGATTTTTATGAAGCCTTACAAACTGCTTGTAGCGAAGTATTCCCTAATAAAGTAGGACAAATACTAGCTATGGAAATCGCTGTTGTATATTATGTATTCTTTAATCATAAAAAATACATCCCTAAAGATAATGAATACACTTATTTTATAAAAAGTGGTATTTTTTCTATGATATGGGTACTCATATTTGTACTCTTAATTGAAACTGTTGCCATACATTTATTGGTCGAAAGGTGGAGTATCGTCGCTGCTTGGATATTGACTTTCTTAAGTATTTATACTTGTTTGCAAATTATTGCACTTATGCGTTCTATGAAATCTAGATTAATTAAAATTGATAAAGAAAATCAAATTTTGCACTTGAAGTATGGTTTTTTCAATCAGGTTGATATTTCAATAAAAGATATAGAGGAAATAGAAATAAGCAGAAAAAGTTTTAATAAAGAATCTGGAATTGTTCATTTATCTGCTTTAGATGTATTGGATAGCCATAATGTTATTTTACATCTTAAAAACGAATATGTCTTAAATAGAATTTACGGCTTAAAGAAAAAATTTAAAAAGATTGCTCTTTTTATTGATGAAAAAGAAAGTTTCCAGAAGGAATTATTGAATATTATAAAATAAACATCGGTAATAATAAAAAAAGCAAATAATAAAGACTTTTCTTTATTATTTGCTTTTTTTATTTAAAAATTAACATTAAGTACTAGAACAAATGTAATAAAGCATCGCTATTCGATTCTTTTATGGTTGATATTCGTTAGATACTCACTTGATAGCTATGGCTATCAAGTTCCGTTCTGCCTCTATCAACCAAAAAATAATCTTCATATCAATACCAGATTTCTTTTGTCCTAGTATTTAAAAATTAGATACTATCTCTTTGCATTTGTTTAATTTGATTCAATTCTTTCAATGCTGCTTCTAAGTGAGATTCTAGCAATTCAATTCGTTGATTCAATTGATTATTATTAGTATTGATAGTTGAAACAGAGGTAGAATCTGTACTAACCGTTGTTTCTTGTACCGCTTCATTGTGTAACCATTTTTCATAATCTTTTCTTTCTGTAAATTCAAACATATCACCTCCTTCAGTCGCCTCCACTACAACCGTAGCAGATACACGAGTTCTATCTAGAGAAGTAATAGAAAACTTCCAATACAATACTTCTTTTCCATCAATATTTTGAGTGAGATAAACGGGTTCAAGAGCCAACATATTACCTGAAGAGCCCTCCCCTTTTGAAGAATACCAATGATAACCTTTTAATGAATAGACCTTAGACATGGCTCCTCTAGGACCAATTATAGGTTCTGTATTGGGCGGTTGATACATAAAAATTTCTCCTGTTTGAGCATTTTGATAATATACACGATACAATCCCCTACCCGTTCCCTGTGGTTCAGTATCAATTACTAGGTATGTTTCATTATCTTTGGTAAAAATCACTAAAGGATAATCATTGTTAGGTAAATCTGGAACAGATAGCATACCGTCCACACTCGTAAATGTATTCCAAAAACCAACAGCATAATCTTGTACTTGTACATATTGCTTGAATAAAGCTAATGGAGCCATCCATTTACCTTTGAAACGTTCGCTATTAGCACAGACTTCTCTTGAAACTGTTTCAATTGTTCCTTGGTCGTCTATGATAGCAGTACCAGACCAATAGGGTATAAAAAAGAAAGGAAAAACATATTTGTATTTAATTTTAGGAGCAATTGCATAGAACTTTCCTTCATCCCCCAATGACATATAATGAATCTTTGGGTATTGAGCAAAGAAATCATCAAAATATAATTTTCTAAAAATATTATCGGTATACTCCATTTCCTCTCCTACCTCAAATGGTTGATCGATGCGAGTAATTACATTTTCTGCTTCATAATTATCCTCATATTTAACAAAACCAGGATTTTTCTTAAAATACTTAGGTCTTAAACCATCAGGGGTAATTGGAGCGACATAGCCAAAACTTTGCTCATTTAAATAAGGACGACAGTGAGACCATTCTACTGTTTCTGTTCTAGCTCTAACGGTAGTTTCCATTTGATTGTAAGCGACTATTCTAGGAGTAAATCTCAATACATCTTTATTAATAGGAATATAAGATTCTATTTCTTTGACATCCTTAGCTAATTGTTGATACAAACAATAATTCAATACTTTTGTAAATAATATTGAACCAAAAATAAAAGTAGAACCCGCTATAAAAAACCACATATAGCCTTTAGTTTTCTTTTCTTGGCTAGTAGCTAACATTCCTTTAAAGACCGAAAACAAAAAGAAGACACCCAGTATTAAGTAAGGTAAACCTTCTATTAAAAAACTAAAAAATAGACCATTGAGTAATGCGGGATCTAAAAAATAGATGAGTATAGTTCCCACTACAAAAATAACAAGGGCTCTAATCACCCATTTCTTTGCAAATTTTCTAAAATCTATTTCGTTTAAGTTAATTTGTTGCCTCCTTTGATTTGCCATATTGTTTATGTTTTATAAAAAATATTCTTTATTTTTCAAGTATTAATTAGAATAAAAGTAAAAATAATTATAATAATTATTAAAGGAAAATAAATATTTATTTTTTTTTACAATATTTGAACAATGTACTTCTTTAATCATTATTTTTGTAATATGAAGACAATCATCTCACTTTTTTACTACAAAAGGATTTGGATATTCAGTATCATCCTTCCTATACTCATTACTTTTTTATTATTTTCTGGACTGAAACGTCAAAGTCTAGAAAGAATGAAAAACATGGAATTTAAACCATATAAAGTCATTCTTGAAGGAAGTAATGATAGTAGCTGGGTGAAAGAAGTCCTATCTTCTAAAAGTAGTATAGAATTAATCACAGAAGATTTTGCAGAAATGTCTGTCATTGATAATAAAGCATCTGTAGGCATCGTCCTTGAAAAGGATAAGCAGTCATGTACTATTTTTCATAGAAATGATATAGGAAAAGTCCATCAAATTGAAAATTGGTTAAGGAGAACGGAACAAGAAAATATCATCAATACAAATGATGTCTTAGATATTAATTTTATTAATATAAAAAATAAAGATATTTCTCAACCCATGAAAGATTTTATAGAATCCATGGGCTTATTCTTTCCATTTTTCATATTTATCAGTAGTTTATGGTTATTAATAATTCCTATTAGTACTATATTTTCAGATAGTCCTAAAAAAGGAAAATTACCAAAAGCTGCTATTTGGGATAAATTACTAGGTGTTAATGTATTTTCAATTATTATATTAATATTAATAATATTAACAATGAATTTTGCCCTTAATTCAGGAAGTGAAAAAATAGCATTTTTTGATGGATTACTCAATCAATACTTTTCTGTAAAAGCGATATCTTTTTGGGTAATAATCGTATTTTTCAGTCAATTATTTTGGACGAATATACAAGCATTTTTTACTCATTTATCCAAAACATTTATTGGTTCTTTTGGAATTAATGAACTCATTTGGATTGTATTTAGTATCATGGCGATGACCATACTTTATATTTCTTTTCAAAACGATAATGAAGTTTCATATTTAGGGATTATATTACCTATTTTCAATAGTTTTGAAGCCTTTAAGATGTTTTTATTAGGAAGCGATTATAGTATATTTCAAGTCATTTTATTATTATTATCATTTGTTTTTTGGGCTGTAATTTCGTTTTTCTTATTAAAGTTCACAATAGATTAACTTAGCTAGTAG
>JAHDBK010000026.1:222-6339 GCA_020630455.1 Saprospiraceae bacterium | reverse complement strand
TGATATAAATTTTTCTTAAAATTTGAACAAAACAATCATTAGTTATTGTTATTTAAATATTGCAATTTACCAAATCAATATTTAAATGAAAATTTACAGCTTATTAATTTCAGCAATTGTACTAATATCTGCTTGTAATTCTAATAATCAATTAGTTGAGAAAGACAATTCACAAACAAATACATTAAATCAAACCATAGAAAAAATGGACAATATGAAAGATTACGAATTGGCCACTTTAG
Organism: Saprospiraceae bacterium; assembly: GCA_020630455.1. Taxonomy (GTDB): domain Bacteria; phylum Bacteroidota; class Bacteroidia; order Chitinophagales; family Saprospiraceae; genus JAHDCE01. The sequence continues at coordinate 6,097 of JAHDBK010000026.1, read as the reverse complement.
GAGGAGGCTGTTTTTGGTGTGTAGAAGCCATCTACTTAGAATTAAAAGGAGTAGAAAAAGTTGTTTCTGGCTATGCAGGAGGTAAAATCAAAAATCCTTCGTATAGAGAAATCAGTGCAGGCACAACAGGTCATGCCGAAGTAATTCAAGTCACCTACGACCCTAAAGTAATTAGTTACGCAGAGGTTTTAGAAATATTTTGGCACAGTCATGACCCGACTACTTTGAATCGTCAAGGTAATGATGTCGGCACTCAATATCGCTCTGCTATTTTTTATCATAATGAAGAACAAAAAGCTATTGCAGAAAAATCATTAAAGGATACTGATGCTTCTGACCTTTGGGACGACCCAATTGTTACTGAAATTGCTCCTTTAGATGTATTTTATAAAGCTGAAGATTATCATCAAAATTATTATAATTTAAATAGAGATAAAAATCCATATTGTTCAATAGTAATAGCTCCTAAATTAGTTAAATTCAGAGAAAAATTTGAAGATAAATTGAAGGAATAATACGCATCCATATCGGATAATTCATATATTTTTTAGTTACTATAAAGCATGTTTAAATAAAAAAGCTCATGGAAAATTACCATGAGCTTTTTTAATATCTACTAGAACAAAGATTATCTTCTATTTCTATTATCTCTATCTCTGTTATCTCTTCCTCCTCTTCTATCATTGCGTCTTCCTCCTCTATCTCCGCCTTTTCTTTCTCTTTTAGGCGGTTCAACATAACCTTCAGGTTTTTCTAATAATGCCTTACGAGAAAGACGAAGTTTTCCAGTTCTTTCTTCAACACCGATTAGTTTTACTTGGAATTCGTCTCCTTCTTTTAATACATCCTCTACTTTTTCTACTCTTTCATAAGAAAGTTCTGAGATATGTACTAAACCACTCTTTCCTCCTTTGAATTCAACAAATACACCATAAGGTTGAATGGTTACTGCTTTAGCATCGTAAACATCACCTACTTGAGGAACAAAAGTAATTGCATTAATTGCCGCAAGTGCAGCATCAATAGATTCTTTATTATTACTTGAGATTTGGATAACTCCTTGATCATCTACTTCTTCAATATTAATAACGGTATTAGTCGTTGCTTGTAATTCTTGGATAACTCTACCACCAGGTCCAATTACTGCACCTATAAAGTTTTTATCAATTCTCAATTCAACAATTCTAGGAGCATGAGGCTTGAAGTCATCACGAGGATCTTCCAAAGATTTAGCCATTTCATTCAAAATATGAATACGACCTTCTTTTGCTTGCATTAAAGCTTGTTCAAGAACTTCATAAGAAAGACCATCTACTTTAATATCCATTTGACAACCACAAATACCATCTTTGGTACCTGTTACTTTAAAGTCCATATCTCCTAACGCATCTTCATCTCCAAGGATATCTGTTAGGATTGCATAACGCTCGCCATCAGCAATCATTCCCATAGCAACACCAGATACAGCAGCCTTTAGAGGAATACCAGCATCCATCATAGCTAAAGAACCTGCACAAACAGTTGCCATTGAAGAAGACCCATTAGATTCCATAATATCTGATACTAATCGAATAGTATAAGGAAATTCCTTAGGAAAAACTTGCTTTAATGATCTTCCAGCTAGATTCGCATGCCCTACTTCTCTACGTCCGGGTCCACGCATTGGTTTCACTTCACCAACGGAGTAACCAGGGAAATTATAATGTAAAATAAAGTTTTCAAAATATAATTCTTGAGCAGTATCAATCATTAATTTATCAGTCTTAGAACCCAATGTAAGTGAAGTCAATGACTGAGTCTCTCCTCTATTAAAAATAGCAGAACCGTGAGCTGTTGGTAAATAGTCTACTTCTGTCCAAATAGGTCTAACTTCATCTAATTTTCTACCATCTAAACGTACTTTTTCTTCTAGAACTATTTCTCTAATAATCTTTTTCTTATGATATTCAAAATAATCGCCTAACTCTCTCCAATTTTCTTCAATCCACTCTTCTCCATTAGCTTCGGTATAATGAGTTTTCACTTTTTCTTTGGCTGCATCTAAACCGGCTTTTCTATTTCTTTTATCAAAAGCAGATTTTGCAACAGCTACAATATCATCATTAATTAAAGAAAGTACTTCTGCCTTTAGTTCTTCATTTTCTTCTTTAGGAACAAAAGGTATTTCTATAATTTGATCTTTTACTAATTCTTGTAATTCTAATTGAGCTTTACACTGAACTATGATTGCTTCATGTCCTATTTTCATTGCTTCAAGCAAATCTTTTTCTTGACATTCTTGCATTTCTCCTTCTACCATCATAATATTATCGATAGTAGCAGCAAGAATAATATCCATATCTGCTTCTTTCAAAGCTGATTTAGTTGGATTAATTACAAATTCACCATTGATACGAGCTACTCTTACTTCAGATATAGGTCCTTCAAAAGGTAAACCAGAAATGGAAAGAGCCGCTGATGCAGCTAAAGCAGCATAAGCATCTGGTAAAGTTTCTTCTTCTGCTGATATCAAATTAATAATAATTTGAATATCATTTAAAAATCCTTTTGGAAACAAAGGTCTCATCGCTCTATCGACTAAGCGACTTACTAAGATTTCATGATCAGAAAGACGTGATTCTCTTCTAAAGAAATTACCGGGAATACGCCCCATTGAAGCAAATTTTTCTTGGTAATCTACTGAAAGAGGAAAGAAGGATTGTCCTTCTCTTGGTTCTTTAGAAGCGGAAACCACTGCAAATAGCATGGTTTTTCCGATTTTTACAACACATGAACCTGCTGCCAGTGTTGCTAATTTGCCTGTTTCTATTTCTACAGGCGTACCGTCTGGTAAATTAAACGATACAGTTGTTGGAATTTTTTTACCCATCTCAATTGTGTTATCTAAAAAATTATTGAATATAAAGGATGAGAGATGGAATTAATGTCTCTAAGCCTTCTTTTTTTACGGCTGCAAAGATAATTGATAATAGCTTATATAGGTAATAATTTCTAATATATTACTACTATATACAAGGCTAAAGTTTATATTTAGTTTAAAAAGATTAAAAAATAAAGATTTTTCTTTATTATTAATAAAAAATTTGAAAAGAAAATTAAATTTTTAGAGCAATTCTAAGATTAATTACCCTTATAATCATTCCCATATTTTAACGATTCGTTCATCAGGACAAACATATGCTCTAAACATACATCCTGTATTGAATGGCATAGCGACATTTCCATATTTATCCAAAGCCACTAATCCTCCAGCACCGCCGACTTCTTTTAATTCCTTCATTACGATTTCATCAGCTGCTTGATTCAAAGAAAGTCCTTTATATTTCATTTTAGCTGACAAATCATAAGCTACAGCATAACGAATGAAATATTCACCGTGTCCTGTGCAGGATACTCCACAAGTAGTATTATCTGCATAAGTACCTGCTCCAATTATTGGAGAGTCACCAATACGCCCCCATTTTTTATTGGTCATTCCTCCTGTAGAAGTTCCAGCCGCTAAATTTCCATTTTTATCTAAAGCTACACAACCTACGGTTCCAAATTTTTTATCAGAAGGATGCTCTGTATGATCGAGTTCCATTCCCTGCCCTGCTTCTTCATCAAGAATTCGTTGTAATGAATTCCATCTATCCTGATTAAAGAAATATTTATTATTAACGGTATCCAAACCTTGTTCAATTGAAAAAGTTTCGGCCCCTTTTCCTGTTAATAAGACATGGGGGGATTTATCCATCACCGCCCTTGCTGCTTTTATTGGATTTTTTACAATAGTTACTCCACCTACAGCACCTGCATTCATGGTGTTCCCATCCATAAACGATGCATCTAATTCATTTTTTCCATCATGAGTAAATACAGCACCAATACCAGCATTAAACATCGGCTGATTTTCTAAATAAGCGATTACCTCTTCTACTGCATCTCCTGCACTTTTCCCCTCCTTTAATAAATTTTCTCCTAGAGAAATAGCGGTATTTAAAGCATTGAAATATTCATCTTTTTGTTCTTGAGATAAATTATCTGCACTGACATAGCCCGCTCCACCATGTAGCACTATTGCATAATCTTTTTTTTGCATAGTATTATTATTTTCAACAACTTTTTCATCTGTAGAACAAGCATTAAAAAGCATTAATAGCATTATATAAATAAGAATATTTTTCATTATTTTTATTTTAATCATTACAATTCAAATACAATATTAACTATTCTTTTTTAATATTATTAATATTCAATAAAAAACTTATAAACAGGTCATATTCAGGTATTTTTTAATATAAAAAAACAGCATATTTGTAGAATAAAAATACTTTTTTTGAAAAAATTATTTATATTTTTGCTCACATTTTTAATATATTGACTCTATAAATCAAGAATACAAATGAGTTTTCAATTTAATTGGGAAAAAGCTTTTGAAAAAGCACGAAGTGGAGATAGGAGGATGATGAATGAACATGTATCCAATTTATATTCAAATGTTCTATATCCATATCTTAAAGAAAAAGCACATCACATTGAAGATGTTAAGGATATCAGCAATCGTGTAATCGAAATTTTTTGGCAAAGATTTTATATCAACGCACAAGAATTGCCAAAAAATGTGAATGGATATGTGTATAGAATGGCAATGAATGCCTTTGTTCAATTTAAAAGAAGAAAAAACAAAAAAAATTCTACAGAAGTCATTTTAAACAATGAAGATCACGAATTTATATTCAATAGTATAAATAATAGTGTTGAAGATTCACACATGATAAAAAATGATCAAGAAGAAAAAGAAGAAATGCTTACATTGATGTTAAAAGTTTTTGACAAGTTGGAAGAAAAATGTAAAAAAATAATAAAATTAAATATTTACGAAGGAATAAGAATGAAAGAAATAGCAGACATAATGGGTTTTGCTACAGCGAATGCAGCAACTAAGAAAAAAATTCACTGCTTACAGCATATTAAAAAATTAATGTATTCAGAAATATCTCTATAATTTTAAATCATGAAAAGAAAAATATTAAACGATAAAGATTTAGACTTGGTGAAGAGGTATTTTTTATTAGACCTCGACGAAAAAGAACTCGAAGAATTTGAATCTAGATTAGAAAATAATAACAATTTTAGAGAAGAAGTAGAGCGTTATCAAAAAGTGGACAATTTCGTTAATCAGATAGAATTTCATCCATACTCTAATGAAGAAATCCCTTTAATAGATGAAAAAAATGACAACCCCCCTATAAAAAGCAATGTTAAATCAAAAAATTGGCTAAAAATACTGGCTTTTATCATATCTTTGGTTTGTGTAGCACTTCTTATCTCATATCTAATGAGACCTGATAATACTGAAAAGATAGAAAAAGTTTATGCTGACTGTAGTAAATATACCTACAGAATGACTTCCGATGTATTGAGAAGCGATGAAGGAACTGCTCAAATTTTAAGTCCAGAAGAAAAAACAGCCTTTGATAATGCCATTCAGTTTTTTGAAAAAGATTCTCTAAACAAAGCCGAATCTATCTTTAATGATATTATAACAAATTCTAATGATTTTTCTACACAAGAATTAGCCTATTGGTGGTTGGTCAATGTGTATCTAAAAAATAATGATAGAGAAAATGCCATTTCTACATTAAAGAAAATTATCGCTAATGATGAATTTAATTCTCAAACAAAAGCAAAATCTCTATTAAATCAATTATAAACAAAATTAATTTATTAACTTATTAAATCCATGTAAAATGAAATCACTTTATTTAACTAATTCAAATTTCAAACTATTCAGTTTTTTAACTTTTATTATTTTGTTGCTTTCGGTGGGGAGTGTTTGGGGGCAGACTGTTAAGGGAGGTGGAGGAAGCGATTTAGACACACTACCCCCTAA
>JAHDBK010000026.1:0-212 GCA_020630455.1 Saprospiraceae bacterium | reverse complement strand
GAGGAATTAAACAAGAGCCTGATAGCATTGAAATTATAGGTCATTCTGACATTGAAATTTACCAAAGTAATGATTATCCGATAGGTAATGTAATATTAATTGGTAATCAAGGACAATGTTTAAATTTAAATAGTAAATTATTACACATCAATCTTAGTACCAATGGAATTGGTAGTGCAGAAATAACTCACATTGGTTATATTGATTCAAGT
>JAHDBK010000025.1 GCA_020630455.1 Saprospiraceae bacterium | reverse complement strand
TCCCTCCAATTATTCAATAAATCCAATACGACATTATAAAATTAAATTGGTATAAAATAATCTTCATATCAACACCTGATTTCTTTTATTCTAGTGCCCAATAATAATGATAAAATACTTTAAAAACAAAACAGCCAAAAATAAAGAATTTTCTTTATTTTTGGCTGTTTATTGAATGCCTATTATCTAATAAATTATTTATTTAAAATCAATAATTTCAACTTTAAAAATAAGAACAGAATTAGGTGGAATAGACGCTCCTGCACCTCTTGAACCATAGCCCAAGTGTGAAGGAATTAAGATAGTACCTTTTCCTCCTTTTCCAAATTGAGGAATGCCGATTTGCCATCCTTTTACTACTCCAGATAATGGGAATGTAGCAGGCTCTCCTCTTTGGAATGAAGAGTCAAATATATTTCCATCTAATAAAGAACCCTCATAATGAACAGTTACTTGACTTTTGATATTTGGCTTTGCACTAGAACCTTCTTCGTCCAAAATATAATAAACACCTTCAGCTGTTTTTTTAGCTTTTAGATTATTATCTTTAATATATTTTTGAATAAGGTTGTCGTCTACTATTTTTTGTTGTTCTGCCGCTTCAGATTGAGTTTGTAATAACTGCTCTTCAGTCATCACATCCAATAATTCTACTTCGAATACTAAAACAGAATTAGGTGGAATTACTTCACCTGCTCCTCTTTCGCCATAAGCCAAATGAGAAGGGATGAGAAACTTCCCTTTTCCTCCTTTTTTCAATAAAGGAATAGCTTCTTGCCATCCTTTAACCACTCGATTTAATGGGAACATCGAAGGTTCATTTCTTTCATAAGAAGAATCGAAAACTTTTCCATTCAATAGACTTCCTTTGTAGTGTACTTTTACAAAACTCGTTTCTTTTACTTCTGCTCCACTTCCTGCTTTTTCAATAATATAATGAATGCCAGAAAGTGTTTTTTCTGCTTTTAAACCATTATCTTTTAAGTATTTTAGGATGTTTTCTTGGTCGATTTTCTTTTGACGAGCTACTTTTTCTTCTTCTCTATAAAAATCCATTAATTCTACATCAAAAATCAAAACAGTATTAGGCGGAATGTCGGCACCAGCACCTCTTACTCCATAAGCGAGATGCGAAGGAATGATAAAGGTTCCTTTCCCTCCTTTTTTCAATAACGGAATAGCTTCTTGCCATCCTTTAATGACTCCATTTAAAGGAAAAGTAATGGGTTCGCCTCTATCATAAGAAGAATCAAATATTTTTCCATCTAATCTATATCCTTTATAATGTGTGTTGACCATGTGTAAAGAGTCAGGATGTCCTCCTGTTCCTTCTTTACTGATACTATAATAAATACCAGATTCGGTGGATTCGAATTTTAATTTATTACTAATTAAATATTCTAGAATTAAATTTTTATCTTTTTCAGCTTGAGTGCTAGGATTTTTAATCATTGCTTTTTTGTATTTTTTTAGGAATCTTTGACTAAATGCTTCATTGTTAAAGCCAATAGTAATTGTAAAGATTAATAAGGTAATTTTTAAAATAGAATTCATAATAAAATGTTTTCAAATATCAGTGAACAGTTATCAGCTATCAAGTTATTAAAATAGTTGTTTGTTCTAATATAACTTGGTTAACTATTAAGTCATTTACTACTTAACTGGAGGTCCTGAAATATCCAACAATTCTACCTTGAATTTTAAAACAGTATTAGGTGGAATTGAAGGAGTTCCTCTTGGTCCATAAGCTAGTCCTGAAGGAATCAATAAAGTACCTTTTCCTCCTTTTCCAAATAAAGGAATCCCTTTTTGCCAGCCTGGAACTACACCCGCTAATGGAAATTCAGCAGGCTCTCCTCTGTCGTAAGATGAATCAAATTTAGTGCCATCTAAAAGCGTTCCTTCATAATGTACTTTAACTTTGTCTTGTAGCGTCGGCTTTTGGCTGCCTCCCTCACTTTCCATTATGTAATATATACCATCTTCGGTTCTTTTAGCTTCAATATTATTATTAGCTAAATATTCTTGAATGATTTTTTCATCAACTTCTGCTTGTTCTTTTATTTTCTTCTCATTGAATGCTTCAATTTCGGCTTTGTCCATGATGTTGATTAATTCAATATCAAAACAAATAACACTATTTGGAGCGATTACATTGCCTGCCCCTTTTTCTCCGTATGCTAAATGAGAAGGTATGAATAATTTTCCTTTAGAACCTTCATTAAATAAAGGCATTCCTTTTTTCCATCCATCTACAACTTGCCCTAATAAGAAAATAGCAGGTTCATTTCTATCATAAGAAGAATCAAAAGTCGTATCATTTAAAAAATATCCTTTATAATGTACTTGAACGACACTATCTACTGTAGGATAATTGCCCGTACCCTTTTTCTCTACAACATAATAAATACCTTCTTCTGTTCTTTGAGCATTGATATTATTTGCTTTTAAGTAATCAATAATTTTATTTTGATCGATTTCTACTTGAGTAGAAGGATTGTCAAAATACTGCCCTGAATAAGAATCACAAGAATAAATGATGAATATTGGTATTAATAACCAAAGGAAATTTAATTTTTTCATTTTATTGATAATTGATTGAAAATTGAATTAATTAGGACGCAAAGGTACATATTATTTGTAGAATAATTAAAGAATATTATAAATTCGTTCAATGTATCAAAGATAAAGAATTTTCTTTATCTTTTATGTTTTTGTTTATTATAAAAAATATTTGTTAGTATAATAAAAGTGTAAATTGATGGAAATAAGTATACTTTTGGTCTCTGTTTAACAAATTTATACAAAATTTTTACAACAAAAATTCAAACAGCTTGTCTATACAGTTGTATCAAAATTATTACAATGAAAAATCTATACATTATATTTTTAATTACAATCTTTGGATTGGAAACAAATGCTCAATCTATTATTCAAGGAAAAGTAATGGAAGAGTCTTCTGGAGAAGCTGTTTCTTATGCCAATGTTATTTTAAATAACGCTTTAGATAGTAGCATGGTAAAAGTTGAAGCTACTGAAGATGATGGTTCTTTTACTATGGCTAATGTAGCAGATGGTAAGTATTGGTTGTCCGTTAGTTTTGTTGGTTTAGCTGATTATAATTCAGAAGTTTTTGAAATTAAAGGAGAGAACAAAGATTTTGGAACATTGACTATGGGAGTGGTCTCAAATGAAATAGAAGAAGTGACCATTAGTGCAGCGAGACCCATATTAGAGGTAAAACCCGATAAATTGGTCTTTAATGTAGAAGGAAGTGTAAATGCATTGGGAAGTGATGGTTTAGAATTGTTGAGAAAAGCTCCTGGGGTAGTCATAGATAATGATGATAATATTGCTCTAGCAGGTAAAAGTGGTGTGAGGATTTTTATTAATAATAAACCATCTCCTCTTGGTGGTGAAGACCTAGCTAATTTTTTGAGAAGTCTCAATAGTTCTGATATTGATAATATTGAAATTATAACGAATCCATCGGCAAGATTTGAAGCGGCAGGTAATGCTGGTATTATTAATATTATTCTAAAGAAAAATAAAAACTTAGGAGCAAATGCCACAGTTAATCTAGGTTATGGCATTGGTAAAACACAATCTTATATAGCAGGTATTTCATCAAATTATAGAGGCAAAAAAGCAAATGTTTTTGGTGCATATACCTATAATGATAGGGAGCGTTATTGGTTTATGAAAAGTCTAAGAGAACAATTTGGCTCTCAATTTTTCTTAGATAACCTAAGCAATGGGCCACGAGATGCACATAATTTTAGACTAGGTACTGATTTCTTTGTCAATGATAAAAACACTATTGGTTTTTTAACTACTGGAAATATTGGAAGAAGCAAAAACTTTTCGGAAAGCACCACTGAAATTTCCTTAATCGGTTCTGAAACAATAGATAGTATTTTGGTATCAGATACTTATAGAGAAGCAAAAGACGATAATTATACATTTAATATTAATTATTTATTTCAGCCTGTTAAAGACAAAAGACTAAATGTGGATTTGGATTATGGTTTGTTTAGGAATTCAGGAATGGAAGACCAACCTAATAGCTATCGAGATATTAATGATAATTTATTATCAGAAAATAATTTTGCTAATGATACAGAAACCAATATCGATATCTATACCTTTAAATTAGATTATGAACAACCGCTTTGGGGCGGAACATGGGGGACAGGTATCAAGTCTGCTGTAGTTCGAACAAATAATATTTTTAATTTTTATAATGTTGAAAATGGTTTACAAACATTAGATTTGGAACGTACAAGTACTTTTGATTATACTGAAAATGTAAATGCTATTTATACGACTTTCGGAAAAAAAATAACGAGTAAATTGAATGTATCTGCAGGTCTAAGGATTGAAAATACTCGTTCTACAGGAGATTTAACTGCTGCAAATAGTACAGGAGAAGATGATTTGGTGAAAAGACAATATACTGATTTCTTCCCTTCAGGTGGAGTGACTTACACACCTAATTTTAAGCACAGTTTTCAATTGAATTATAGTAGAAGATTAGACCGCCCTAATTATGGTAATTTAAATCCATTTGAATATAAAATAAATGAATTAGCTTTTAGAAAAGGGAATCCTTATTTGAGACCTCAATATTCTAATAATGTACAATTGTCACATACTTACAATTTTAGATTGACCACCAGCTTCAGCTTTAGTCATACTAAAGATTTAATGACTAGGATTTCTGATGTGAGAGGTAATGCTTCTTTTCTTACTTGGTTTAATGTAAATGATCAATTTAATTATAGCATTGCAGTAAGTAGCCCGCATACTTTTACTAAGTGGTGGTCTGGGTTTTCTAGTCTTACCGCTTTCCATTTGAGAAATAGAGCAGAAGAATCAGATGAAATCCGTTCTATAGATTTAAAAGTCTATTCGGTTAATTATTATACCTCTCATGTATTTACTTTACCTTGGGATTTGAAGTTTGAAATCTCTAGTTGGGGTAATTCTCCTGGTCTTTGGGGCGGCGTATTTAGAACCGATGCTCAATTTAGTGTAGACTTAGGATTGCAAAAAAGATTTTTAAATGACCAAGCCAATATTAAGTTAGGAGTTAGTGATATTTTCAAAACAGCTCCTTGGTCTGGACAAAGTGTTTATGGTGAAATGACCAATACTGCTGAAGGAGGATGGGATACCCGTAGATTTAAAATTGATTTTACGTATTTCTTTGGAAATGATAAAGTAAAAAGTAGAAGAAGAAACACGGGTTTAGATGATGAAAAGAGTAGAGCTGGAGGTGGCGGAAATGGTGGCGGAGCACAATAATGTTCATTATTATATTTGATTATAAAAAAGGTTGAAAAATAAAGAAATCTCTTTATTTTTTAACCTTTTTTAATTTATTAATTCTTATAAAATTGCATCATTTCTAATAAAAAATCTTGTGTTGCAGATAAATGACTTTCTCCTTCAAAAGCAGTAAAATAAACTTCTGCACCTTCCGCTTTTAGTCCTTCGTAGGCATCCATTGAATTAAAAGAAGGAACAATCTCATCTTCTGTTCCTGTATAAAAATGAATAATGCCTTTAGGTTGCCATCCTTTATGTAAATTGAGTTCAGAAATAGCATAATTTCTAAAAACATTTTGAGGGTTATGAGTAAATTCTTTCAAAAACTGCTTTTTATACACTCGCTTGGGTTTTTCAGATGGTACTGCCAATGCGTCTAATTGATTATTGACCTTGTATTTCCATATTTTTTTATGTTCTAGATCTAAATCAGAAGAAACAATTGCATTATAAAAAGCCCAATTGTAAATAGGTAAAAACATGGTTCTCTTTTCATTAATTACACTTTCAATAAACCTAGTAAAATGAAAAGGTCCTGCTAGTAAAGCATTTTTTAAAACAGGATACTCAGTATATTTTTCTTCTAATAATTTTTGAGTAGCTAAAGAAGCGTATGCTCCTTCACTCCAACCAGATAATAATAGCTTTTTATCAAGTGAAAAACCCAATTGTTGAGCTAATTCATTGGAAGCTAGAATCATGTCGACAGATTGTTGAGCTAAATCTCTGGCAATACCGTAAGAATGCTCTTTGTCTTTAGAAATAGAATAACCAGCATAATCTGGTAGGCTGGTAAAATACCCAAAAGAGGCTGGTACTAATCCCATTATTCTAGTTTCAAAATGACGATGTTTGTATTCTTTTCCATCGTAAAGAGAAGGAGCGTCTATACCTACAGGTCCCAATGGTAAAGATATAGGCAATAAGGTGCCGTGATGATATTGGTAGTGCTGTAGTGTTTCTTGATTCTCTTGAATAGGGATGGCTACTAAGCCTGAAACAACTAAGTCTTCATTTCTATTGTCAGAACTATAAAAAACCCTTATGATTTGGACATCGTGACGAACAAAAGTACGAATATCAATGCCTTTTTTTTCTGGAAAAAAATCTATAATTTCTTTTTTTGTAATCGTGTCAATGATTTCATGATGTAATAATTTTCCATTTTGTTTATTATTAGGTAGGCTTGGGAAATCAACAGCCAAAGAATAATTGGCTCTTCCTCTTAAAATCGCATTTCTAATAGGTGAGCAAGAAGAAACCATTAATATTAAGACTAAAAATAATGTTGTAAAAAGTGATTTGTTCATTAATGAGTAGCTTTTAATTTTCTATTTAATTCAATTAAAAATATATCTTTTTTATAAGGGGCTTTATTTTTGATTACCTTACAAGGATTGCCGACGGCAATAGAATCAGAAGGAATGTTTTTAGTAACAATTGAACCTGCTCCAATTATCACATTATCGCCAATTTCTACTTCGGGTAAAATGACTGAATTAGCACCAATCCATACATGGTTGCCAATTTTTATCGGTCTAAGTCCTTTTACTTGTTGAGTATAATCATCAAAGTTGTGATTAGAAGAAATGATTTTTACTCCAGGTCCTAATTCTATATTATTTCCAAATATAATTCCATTAGCAGCTTGAATATAATTCCCTAGATTATCACCTGGGTCACACATGATACCTTTTTTTATTTTATGATGACAAATCACCTTTGATGTATAATGAACAGGCCAAGGTACTTTTCTATTAATACCTAATATTTTTTGAGGAATTAAAAAACTAAAAAAGAGTTTATAATAAGTAGTATAGCCATATTTTGGACGGAAGTATTGTGGGTAAAACCAATTGATGATTTTTCCAAATAATAAAAAATCTATTTTATGTTTTAATGAAATTTTAGACACTTTAAACTTGATGTTCTTTTTCTATTTTTTTTAATAAAAATAAAAAGTAAATTAATAACACAACATAAGCAATTCCTCCTAAAAACGATAATATAATAACGGAATAAACTATATTTTTGTAGTACAAACCTATTGAAAAAGCTAAAATATTAATCAATAAAAAGCAGATGTTGAAAATAAAAGATACTTCATTTTTATTTAAAACAATAGATATGCTACTTATTGGATTGAAAGAGCTTCTTGCGATTACTAAAAAAGACATAATCCAAATAAAAGGACTTAATAACTCCCATTCTTTATCAAAAAAGAAAGATAAAATATACAGTCCTACTGTATTAATTAATAATACAATAGCTATCATAATTAAGATGTTATTTCTAACAATTTTTATAGTAAATGAATATAGTTTTTCTTTTGAACTCAAGTAAATTTCATTTGCCTTTTGGAAGTACACCTTTGAAACGGCTCCTGATATTAAGAACAATGGTGCCATCAAAATTTTATTACTTAATGCATAAGTTCCTGCTTGAGCTTCTTCAAAATATACAACAAACATAATCGTAATTAGATGAGCTCCCAATGCATTGGTTAGGTGAGAAGGAAAAGCATATTTTAAAAGGTTTTTATGCTCATTTATAGTGCTTTTTACAATTTTCCAATTAGGTTGTACTATATGGTATTTATTATAATAATAGTAAATTAATAATACTAAAAAAAAAGCAACACCAGCTCCAAAAATTAATCCTTTTTCCTTAGAAAAAAAATAAAAAATAGACTGTAATATAACAGTAGATAAGGTCAAAATAATCTTGATGCGAGCAGAAATTTTAAATTGTTTTAATCTTGTTAAAAGACTGTCAAAAGTCACATTTTGGGCTACTATTATTGAAGCGATAATACTCATTAATATGATAATGAAATCAAATTCAAGCGAACCAAAGAAATATTGAAATCCAATATAAAAACAAGCAATCGTTAAAGCAATTGGAGTCGTTATTAAAATTAAAAAAGATAATAAATGTTTGGTATTATTATCACTTTTATCCGTCACCAAAGCATATTCCAATTGTAGTGTATTGATTACAGATGCTATGCCTACAAATGCCATAAATGCACCAAACCAAGCATAAGCAACTGCTCCATATAATTTAGCTAATACCAAAGAACCAATAAAAGCAATCAGCTGCGAAAGGGTAGTGCCTTGCAGCATATACCAAATATTCTTTTGAAAATTAGATAATTGGAAACGATTGTTCAAATAGTATATTTTAAATTATAGATAATAAAATACCAAAGTACAACTGTAATTGGCTCTTAGCAAAGATAATAAGATCTACTAGATTGAACAAAGAAAAGAATAGTGTAGTCTTTTTAAAAGTTATTTAACATGTAAAATTTTACCACTTATTTTTTTCATATTACCACTTTTGAATTTATACTGAGCAGCATAAAATTCTGGTTTTGATATTTTACTGACATTTGCCATGTTCTGAATATCAGAAGTAAACGAATTTTCCTTGAACTGAGGTAGTGATGTGGTATAAATATGTTCTCCCATATTATTAAAAAAATCAATTTTTAAATATTCCAAATCGCAATAGGTTTGGTAGTCGATTTTCAACTCATCATCCATTTCGATATATTTTGTAAGGAAAACAATTTCACAATCTTGTTCAAAAACAGGTGGAATGTTTGAATAATGAAACATATTCAAATGAAGTGCAAAAAAGAAAATTAAGCTTTTCATCATAGTAAATTGTATGTAGTCGTGTTTAGTAGTATGTTTCTTACAACAAAAAGAGTGCCTATTCCATTAAAAATACCTTTATATTAGCTTAGAAATTTAAAAAAAATCAAATTTTAATAAAAAATTACGCTAAAGTGCATTTTTAAAATTATTTTTTGATAATTAATGAATTGTAAATAAAAATCATAAGAATATTGTTAATTGACAAAATTAAAGTAAATATGAGTTTGGCTCACATGTTTTATTTTCTATTTTATTTGTAAAAAAATGTGTTTCTAATTATTATTTACGAAAGGTAAAGCGTATTTTTGCGGTCAAATCCAGAAGGAATATTTATTAAATAAATAATATCACGTAAATATGGCTAACAAAGGTCAAATCAAACAAATCATTGGGGCGGTAATTGATGTGAGTTTCCCAGACTCAAAATTACCAGACATCCTTAACGCATTAGAAATAAAGAAACCAAACGGAGAAAGATTGGTTTTAGAATGTCAGCGTCACTTGGGAGAGGATAGTGTGCGTACTATCGCTATGGACGCGACAGATGGTTTAACTCGTGGAATGGAAGTTATCGATACAGGAAGACCAATCGCAATGCCGGTTGGAGACCGTATCCGTGGACGTTTATTCAACGTTGTAGGTGAAGCTATTGATGGAATTGGTGGAATAGAAAAAGATGATGAAGTAGCTCCTATTCATAGAAAACCTCCTACTTTCGAAGAATTATCTACTGAAACAGAGGTTCTTTTTACAGGTATTAAAGTAATTGATTTGATTGGACCTTATGCAAAAGGAGGAAAAATTGGATTATTCGGTGGTGCTGGTGTAGGAAAAACGGTATTAATCATGGAATTAATCAACAACATCGCTAAAAAATATGAAGGTATTTCTGTATTTGCAGGTGTTGGAGAGCGTACTCGTGAAGGAAACGATTTATTGCGTGAGATGTTAGAATCAAACGTAATCAAATACGGTGAAGAATTCATGCATTCTATGGAAGAAGGTGGATGGGATTTATCAAAAGTAGATTCAAAAGCCTTGTCTGAGTCTCAAGCAACATTGGTGTTTGGACAAATGAACGAGCCTCCAGGTGCACGTGCGAGAGTTGCCCTTTCAGGATTGACGATTGCAGAATACTATAGAGATGGAGATTTGAATGACCCTAATGGTGGTCGTGACATCTTATTCTTCGTTGATAATATCTTCCGTTTTACTCAAGCAGGTTCTGAGGTATCTGCCTTATTAGGTCGTATGCCTTCAGCAGTAGGATATCAGCCTACTTTAGCAACGGAAATGGGTATCATGCAAGAGCGTATTACTTCAACTAAAAGAGGTTCAATTACATCTGTGCAGGCAGTATATGTACCTGCGGATGACTTGACTGACCCTGCTCCTGCGACAACATTTGCCCACTTAGATGCTACTACGGTATTGAGTCGTAAATTAGCTTCTTTAGGTATCTATCCAGCGGTGGATCCTCTAGATTCTAAATCTCGTATCTTAACTGAAGATATCGTAGGTGAAGAACACTATGCTTGTGCTCAAAGAGTAATCGGGATATTACAGAGATATAAAGAACTTCAAGATATCATTGCTATCTTAGGTATGGAGGAATTGAGTGATGAAGATAAATTAGTTGTAAGTCGTGCAAGACGTGTACAACGTTTCTTATCTCAACCATTCCACGTAGCAGAACAATTTACTGGTCTTGAAGGAGTGTTAGTTGATATCAATGACGCTATCAGAGGTTTCAACATGATTATGGATGGTGAAGTGGATGAATATCCAGAAGCAGCATTCAACTTAGTTGGAAGTATCGAAGATGCAATAGCAAAAGGTAAAAAATTATTGGCGGAAGCTGAAGCTTAATATTATAATATTAATACAATGAATGTAGTAATTTTAACACCAGATAAGGAAGTTTTCAAAGGAACAATTAAATCTATTAAAGTTCCTGGAGCAGATGGTGAATTTGAGGTTTTGAAAAATCACGCCCCTGTTGTAGCTTCTCTTATGAATGGTAGAGTTAGAATAATCGACGAAGCCAATCAATCTACAGAATTCAATATTACTAAAGGATTTATTGAAGTTTTAAATAACGATATTTCTGTTTTGGTAGAAAGTGTAGTTGATTAATATTGTCTATTTTATATAATAAAAAAGGAGTCTAATTTTAAATTGGACTCCTTTTTATTTTTTAAATATAAAGAAATTTTGTTATCTTTTTTATGCTGATGAAAATGCTACAATTAATCTTCTTGGGGTTTACCTAAAGAACTCATCATCAAGAAAGACTTCAAAAAACCATTTAAATCACCATCCAAAACATTATCTGGGTTATGTACTTTATAGCCTGAACGCAAATCTTTGACCCATCTATCATCTAAGACATAAGAACGAATTTGAGAACCCCATTCATTTTTCATTTTACCTGCTTCGACTTTATCCTTTTCCTCATATTGTTTTTGGAGTTCTAACTCATACAATAGATTTTTGAGTTTTTGCATGGCTTTGTCCCTGTTCATGTGTTGAGAACGTTCTTCTTGGCATTCAGCTACTAGACCTGTTGGAATATGCGTTACACGAACGGCAGATTCTGTTTTGTTGACGTGTTGTCCTCCTGCTCCACTTGCTCTAAAAGTGTCCCACTTCAAATCTGCTGTATTGATATTAATCTCTATACTATCATCAATAACAGGATGTACGAAAACAGAAGAAAAAGAAGTCATTCGTTTTCCTTGTGCATTAAAAGGGCTAACTCTCACTAGGCGATGTACTCCATTTTCACCTTTGAGCATTCCATAAGCAAAATCTCCAGAAATTTCCATTTCAACTGATTTTATTCCTGCAACATCGCCATCTTGTCTATCTAGGACTTTTACTTTAAAATCATTCTTTTCAGCCCACATGATATACATGCGTTCTAACATAGATGACCAGTCGCAACTTTCAGTACCTCCTGCTCCAGCGTTAATCTCAATAATACAATCTAGCTCATCTTCTTTCTTGTTGAGTGTAGCTCTAAACTCTAATTCGTCAAGTACTTCTTTGGCTTTTTCAAAGGCAGTATCTACTTCTTCTTCAGAAGTTTCCTCTGCTTTCCAAAAATCATATAATACTTCAACGTCTTCTACAGCTTGTTCAGCTTCCTGAAAAAGTCCTACCCAAAATTTATTCAATTTAATTTCTTTGAGAATGCTTTCAGCTCGTTTAGGGTTGTCCCAAAAACTAGGGTCTAAGGTTAGAGCTTCCTTATCACTTATTTGCATTAATCTATTAGGGACGTCAAAGATACCTCCCTAAAATACCCAACTTGGTTTGAAGTTTTTTAATATGTTCGCTTGTCATTTTTTTAGTATTGAATACTGAGTATATAGTGTTTTATCTCTTTAAACATGCTCTTACTCAGTGCTAATGAATATTAATCTATTTTTTTAAATTTTAAAATTTCATTTTTATTAGTATCATAAAGATACAAATGTAATTCTTTTATCTGATAAGTCGCCGTTTTTTCTAAAGTTCTTAGATAATCGTATTCCAATTGTTGATTGTTACACATCTTACGTGTGCTGCCTATTTTAGAAAATTCAATTTGATTTTTTTCAAGTAAATTGATTCTTCCAAATACAGTATTGCAAACTCCTTTTCCTCCTAATCGTTTTTCTTCGATATATAGTTCCAAAATGGGTCTTTCTCTTTCATTATCTAGTTTTAATGCTTCGTTATTCATTTCCGACAATGCCCAAATATCATGAAGGACTTGATGATTAAATTCTTGATTGTCCATATTGTTGTTTTTTGTAGAATTACATGATAATATTAATATAATGAGAAGTGTAATATATGTGTATTTCATGAGTTTAATATTTTAGATAAAGATAAAGCAAAACAATTTCAAAACATTCTTTCCAAGTAATTTTATATTAATAATTTATTCATTATATTTGAAATATCATAAAATTTATTCATAAAACTTTATTATCATGAAAAAATGTATTTTACTTATTCTTTCATTATGTTTTTCTTATTCTTTTTTGCTGGGGCAGGTACAGGTGGGACAAGATATTGATGGAGAAGCAGCTGATGATAAAAGTGGTTCAGTAAGTCTTAGTTCTGACGGCAATACTATTGCTATTGGAGCATATGGAAATGACGGTGATATTAATGGGAGTAATACTGGACATGTAAGGGTCTATTATTGGAATGGGAGTAATTGGCTACAAAAAGGATTAGATATCGATGGAGAAAATCAGGGTGATGAAAGTGGAGCAACAATAAGTCTTAGTTCTGATGGTAACACTCTAGCTATTGGTGCTCGTTACAATGATGATAATGGCTTTAATGCTGGACATGTAAGAGTTTATTATTGGAATGGAAGTAGTTGGTTACAAAAAGGATTAGATATTGATGGAGAAAATCCACTTGATGAAAGTGGAACAACATTAAGTCTTAATTCTGATGGTAACACGATTGTTATCAGTTCCCCAGGTTACAGTAGTCAAACATTGAATAAATGTGGGAGTGTAAGGGTTTTTAATTGGAATGGAACAAGTTGGGTGCAAAAAGGAGAAAATATTAATGGTCAAAATAATGCAGATTATTTTGGTCGTGGGGTTAGTCTTAGTTCCGATGGTCATACCGTAGCTATTGGATCTCCTTTTAATGATGATAATGGGTATCAAGCAGGACATGTTAGAGTTTTTGATTGGGATGGAACTAGTTGGGTACAAAGAGGATTAAACATTATTGGAGAAGCAGAAAGTGATAATAGTGGAGATGCAATTAGTCTTAGTTTTGATGGTAATACTATAGCAATTGGTGCTTGTTGTAATAATGGGGGTGGTAACACCTCAGGTCATGTTAGAATTTATAAATGGGATGGAAGTACTTGGTTACAAAAAGGAAATGATATAGATGGAGGGACATCATTTGATAAAAGTGGTTCTTCCGTTAGTCTTAGTTCAAATGGTAATACTGTTGCTATTGGTTCTCCTTATAATGATGAAAATGGTAACAACTCTGGAAAAGTTAGAGTTTATTTTTGGGACGGAAGTACTTGGCAATTAAAAGGAAGTGATATTATAGGAGAAGCAGCCTTTGATTATAGTTCTTTTCATATAAGCCTTAGTTCAAATGGTCAAGTTGTAGCTATTGGAGCTTTATACAATGATGGTAATGGTGTTGAATCTGGACATGTTAGAGTTTTTAGTTTGCGAGAAGAAATAGCGGCTGTTTACAATGATATCAATAAAAATTGTATTTATGATACTCTTGAATTTGGTATTTCTAATAGAATTGCTATTATTCAACCTAGTAATATTTTAGTAGAATCGAATCAAGATGGACAATGGTATTTAAACTATAATCTTCCTACAGGTACTTATTCAATAACAGTTGACACCTCTGGTTATTGGACGACTGACTGTCCTATAACCCAACCATTCACAGTCGTACACCTAGACAGTATCACCATCGCCCCCTCCTTCGGCTTATACTCCACCCAACCCTGCCCCGAACTAGACGTAAGCATTCACATGCCGTTCATGAGACCTTGCTTTGATAATCAAAAAATATACGTCCAAGCATGTAATACATATAATGCAACCGGAGCATTAGATAATGCATATACTATTGTAGAATTAGACCCACTACTTACAGTTGACAATTCTAATATGACTTATACCGATTTAGGTAATAATCAATTTCAATTTGATGTAGGAACACTCAATCCAGGGCAATGTATTGATTTTTGGTTAGAAACGACCTTGAGTTGTGATGCTAACCTAGGTCAAGGGTTATGTATGCAAGCTGATTTATACCCTGCTGCTGATTGTGTTTTTGATTCTATTCCTAATCCCTTCCCTCCGACAGTTCAGCCATGTACTACTGAATGGGATAAATCTAGTCTAAGTGTAGATGGCTATTGTCAAGGAGATTCCGTTGTTTTTGAAATCATGAATACAGGAGATTTTGGGGAGGGTGACATGACTTGTTTCAGTCCAGTAACTGTTTATATTAATGGTAGTTTAATTCTACTAGATTCCGTTCAATTACTAGGGCAAGAAACGGTTTATTATACTTTTGAAGGTAATGGGCAATCTTGGCATTTAGATGTAGAACAACACCCATTGCATCCTGGTAATTCTCAACCCAATGCGACTGTTGAAAATTGTGGTGGACAAACCGTTGCTACAAAAGTCAATGACTTTGCTCATGATGATGCCGACCCCATCCGAGATATTTATTGTGGTATTGTTACAGGCAGTTATGACCCCAATGATAAAACAGGCTTTCCCCTCGGAATTACCGAAGAACATTTAATTTTACCGAATCAGCAAATTCAGTATTTAATTAGATTCCAAAATACGGGAACTGATACTGCATTCACTGTCGTCGTTAGAGATACTTTGGAAGAAGATTT
>JAHDBK010000590.1 GCA_020630455.1 Saprospiraceae bacterium | reverse complement strand
ACTGTCCAAAACTTGTATTTTAGCAAATTTAAGCATTAATCTTTTTTCTCCAACTTCATTGAACTGAATTATTGCAATTTTATTTTCTCCTTTGCCATCTGTACCTACTACTTGTCCTTCTCCAAATCTTAAATGTAGTACCTTTTTTCCTGTATTAATGTCACTCATAGGAGAAGGTTTAAAATCATTAGGATTAATATTTAGTTTAGTTTGCTTTTTAGTAGGAACGAAATTTCCACTAACTCTAGCAGTAGGGCTATTCATATTAATAAAGTTATCCTGAATTTTATTTGAACTTGGTACGGCATAAGCATTATCAAAATGATTGGGATTGATTTCTTCTAAAAACCTACTTGGTAAATTATACCTCATTTTTCCATAAGAATATCTAGAACGAGCAAATGCCAAAGTCAAATAATGTTCTGCTCTAGTAATGGCTACATAAAATAAACGCCTTTCCTCTTCTATTTCGCTAGGGTCTTTTGACATGAAACTAGGAAATAAATCTTCTTCTAATCCCACCACAAAAACAGAAGAAAACTCTAGTCCTTTAGCGGCGTGAGCCGTCATTAAAGTAACCGTATCTTTATCATCATTTTCTTCATTATCTAAATCAGTATACAAAGCAATACTTTGCAAATAAGCAGCAAGTGATTTATCTAAAATATCCACTTCTCCCGTAACTTCATCACTTTCAGTAAATTCCTTAATACTATCCAAAAGTGCATTCATATTTTCCATTCTACCCAATCCTTCAATAGTGGTATCCTTTTTCAATAAATCCATAATACCCGACTGCTTAGAAACATATATCGCTAAATCATAAGCATTCAAGCTTTGAGATTTTTGTTGAAAAACTTCCATCATTTTGATAAAAGAAGCTATTTTTTTTGCTGTTCCACTTCCTACTACTTGAATATTCGCCCTTAAGCTATCCCACAAAGTAATATCTTGTTCTGTTGCGGCTTTTTGTATTTTTTCAATACTCGTTTTTCCTATCCCCCTTTTAGGATAATTGACTATTCGTTTCATTCCCTCTTCATCAGCAGGATTGATAACGGCTCTTAAATAGGCTAGAAAATCTTTAACTTCTTTTCTTTGATAAAAAGACATGCCACCATAGACCTTATAAGGAATATTATATCTCCTTAATGATTCTTCAAATGAGCGAGATTGAGAATTGGTTCTATATAAAATAGCGAAGTCTTTATTGTATAAATGATAACGAGATTTCTGTTCTAATATCAAATCAGCTACTCGTTTGGCTTCTTCGTTATCGGTCATGGTTTTAAGCAATTTGATTTTTTGACCATCTCCCTTATTAGAAAAGATTTCTTTTTTTAATTGCTTAGAATTCCTTGAAATAACTTGGTTGGCTGCTTGGACGATATGATGTGTAGAACGATAATTTTCTTCTAATTTATAAGTTGCTAATTGAGGATAATCTTTTTGAAAATCTAGAATATTTTCAATAGTAGCACCCCTAAAAGCATAAATACTTTGAGCATCGTCTCCTACAACACATACATTCTTGGGACTATTGGTATAATTGACTAATTTTTTAACAATAGCATATTGCAAGTAATTGGTATCTTGAAACTCATCTACTAGAATATATTTAAATCGTTCCCTGTATTTTTCCAAAACTTCATCAGGATTTTGGTATAATAAAGTATAAAATTGAAACAATAAATCATCAAAATCCATTGCTCCTGCTTTTTTACACCGCTTAAAGTACTCTTGATATATTTTATAAAAATAAGGACGACGAGCCATTTTGTCTTCTTCCGTCAAAGAATCTGTATTAGCATATTTTTTAGGACCAATCAAATTGCTTTTGGCTGATGAAATGCGATTGCGTATGACATTAGTATTATAATTATCCTTATTTAAATTCATTTCCTTTACAATACTACTTACCAAAGATTTACTATCATCAGTATCATATATAGTAAAGGAACTAGGATAACCTATTTTTTCAGCTTCTGCTCTGAGTATTCTTGCAAAAATAGAGTGAAAAGTCCCTGCCCAAACGCGATTGGCTTTATCTCCAACTACCTTAGCAATACGCTCTTTCATCTCTCTTGCAGCCTTATTAGTAAAGGTCAAAGCTAAAATTTGATAAGGAGCAATACCCGATTCTATTAAATGAGCAATTCGGTAGGTTAATACCCTTGTTTTTCCAGAACCTGGACCAGCAATTACCATGACTGGACCATCGGTATGAGTAACCGCTTGACGTTGGACATTATTGAGTTCTAATAAATAATCGGACATGTTGAGTTCGAGCTAATCAGTATGATTTATTTTGTATTGTACAAAGATAATGAATGAGCATTGGAATATTGGATATAAAATTTTGTTTTTTATGCGATTTCATTTTTTTATATTTTTAATAAAGAAATTTCTTTATTATTCAATTGTAAATTGAAAAACGCCTTCGATA
>JAHDBK010000589.1 GCA_020630455.1 Saprospiraceae bacterium | reverse complement strand
CCTACAAAAATAGAAGATGATTACACTAAACTAAATGATGAAAACTATTCCTTTGAAACTACTGATGACTTAAAATTAAATCAAGAAGAAAAATATAAAATAGCCATTGAATATCAATTAGATTTTATACTAGATTACATAGAAAAAAAAGGAACTAAAAATGATGTCTTTATTTTATTTGGAGATCACCAGCCACCATTTATTACGCCTAAAAAATTTGGCAATGAAACCCCAATACACATTATTTCATCCAATGAAAATCTAAACCAAGTTTTTAAAGATATTGGTTTTAGTGATGGGTTGATTCCAGAAAACCCAGAAACTACTCAAATGAAACATGAGGGTTTTTATTCTTTATTCATGAAAGGAATGAATAAAGCGTTTGGGAAAGACAAAAGTATAGATTTACCCTATCTACCCGATGGTCATATTATAGAAGAAGATTAAATTAGTCCTGCTAATTTTTTAATTTTATCCACTACCTCAGGATTCAACAAAGTAGAAATATCTCCCAAATTAGATGCATCACCTGAAGCAATTTTTCTTAGTATTCTTCTCATGATTTTACCTGACCTTGTTTTAGGTAATCCTGGCACTATCAAAATTTTATCTGGTTTTGCAATTGGTCCAATTACCTTTGTTACAATAGCATTAATTTCTTTAGCAAAATCATCAGATATTTCTTCTTGATCCTGAACAATAATATATCCAAAAATCCCTTGACCTTTTATATCATGTGGATAACCTACTACAGCCGATTCTATGACAGCTTCATGCTCATTTATGGCATTCTCAACTTCAGCAGTCCCCATTCTATGTCCAGAAACATTAATTACATCATCAACCCTACCTATAATTCTAATTCTTCCTTCTTCATCTCTTCTACATCCATCACCAGTAAAATACATATTATCAAAGGCCGAAAAATAAACTTGTTTACATCTATTATGATCTCCGTAGGTTGTTCTAATCATTGAAGGCCAAGGATACTTAATACATAATAAACCTTCAACATCATTACCTCTCAATTCATTGCCATCACTATCTAATAATACGGGTTGAATACCAGGCAAAGGATAAGAAGCATAACAAGGTTTGGTATCAGTGATATTAGGTAAAGGAGAAATCATTATTCCTCCTGTTTCAGTTTGCCACCAGGTATCTACAATTGGAGCTCTACCTCTTCCTACCTTATCATTATACCATTGCCAAGCTTCATCATTAATTGGTTCGCCAACTGATCCAATTACTTTTAAATCATTTAAATCATATTTATCTATATGTTCATCACCGTGGGCCATTAATGCTCTTATCGCGGTAGGTGCTGTATAAAATTGATTTACTTTATGTTTTTGACAAATCTCCCAAAATCTAGACGCATCTGGATATGTTGGAACTCCTTCAAACATGATAGTTGTAGCTCCAGCCAGTAATGGTCCATATATTATATAAGAATGTCCTGTTATCCAACCTATGTCTGCTGTACACCAATAAATGTCACCATCTTTATACTGAAAAATATTCCTAAAAGAATAACATGTGTATACCATATACCCCGCACAAGTATGGACTACTCCTTTAGGTTTACCAGTTGACCCTGAAGTATACAATATAAATAACATATCCTCTGCATCCATGACTTCTGGTTCACAGACTGGATCTTTCCCGATCATTTCTAAATGCCACCATTTATCTAAATTTTCATTCCATTGTATATCTCCACCTGTGTTTTTATGAACGATGACAGTTTCTATACTTTCACATCCTTGATTTATAGCTTCATCAACGACTTGCTTTACAGGGATATTCTTTTTACCTCTATGATTATAATCCGAACAAATGACCATTTTACAAGAAGCATCCTTAATTCTATCTGCCAATGCAGTAGCAGAAAACCCAGCAAAAACGACTGAGTGTATTGCACCTATCCTCGCACAGGCTAATACTCCAATAGCTAGTTCTGGAACCATAGGCATATAAAAACATACCCGATCTCCTTTACCTATTCCATTTGCTTTTAAGACATTAGAAAATTTACAAACTTCAGCATGCAATTGACGGAAAGACAATTTCGTTACTTCAGCATTTGGATCATTAGGCTCCCAAAGAATTGCTGTTTGATCACCTTTAGTTTTTAAGTGTCTATCTAAACAATTTTCAGTAATATTTAATTGAGCTCCTTTAAACCACTCTACTTTTGGTTCTTTAAAATCCCATTCTAAAACCTTATCCCATTTTTTTCTCCAAGAGAAAGTTTCAGCTTGTTCAGACCAAAACATATCTGGATTTTCAACACTTTTTCGATAAGCTTCTTTATACTCTTCTAGATTACTGATTTGTAAAGTCATGTTTTTAGATTTTCAACTTAAAATAGATACATGAAAGTAATAAATTCTTATTGAACTTGTTTAACATTGATTTATAAATTGAATTTGATAGTATTGAATATCAG
>JAHDBK010000588.1 GCA_020630455.1 Saprospiraceae bacterium | reverse complement strand
CCTGTTAAAAATTATTGCTGCCAACGAGAGTACTCACGCATTTTTGGGCAATTCTTCGAGGCACTCAAAGGTGAAAAACTTAGCCCAAGATAACCTTTTTTCGCCCGAAAAGAAAACAGAACGACTAAGAAATGCCCAAAGTGCAGTGAGTACAGTGTTGTGGGCTGTATTTATTTCATCATATTCGTATCTCTTTTCAAGATAATATCTTCGTGAGGGTTAACTATTTGAAATAAATTATATAAGGTATCTAATTCTATGTTATTTTTCCTTCTTGATATATAATTTCGTATATATGTGATTTTATATTTTTGATTTAATTTTATCTCATACAAAATCGATTTTGAGGTTCTACCAACCTCTTCGTAATAATCAACTTCCATATATACTAAGTATTCATTACCTGTTTTGGAAACAAAAATTTCTTTATCATTATAATCTATTTTACTGTTCGGAAACTTTTTTAAATGATACTCAATTTCCTTTTCAACTTTGATTTTTTCAATGTTCTCTTTTAAGTAAAATCTTTGTAAAGTATCCGCATAGAAATCTATAGATTCTTTCAAATTATTGTTATTGAAAGAATCACAAAATTTTATTACTACGTTTTTGACCAAATCAAAATCATTAATAATAATTTTATTTTTTTGAATTGTATCTATGTATTTCGAAAACTGTTCTTCGAAGTTGTCTTGTTTTATATTTATTTGATGTACATCGTTATTTTGATTTATTTCATTCTTTTGTATTAAAAAGGCGAGAGGTATCAAACTTACCATTAAAAGCAATAATGTGAAACTAATATATTTTAGTCTTTTACTTTTTGCACTAATATTGCTACTAAGTTCATATAATGCATCTATTTCCTTTTGATTAATTTCCATTTTCAACAACTTTTGTGATTAAGGTAATACAATCATTCCACATCTTTAGAATTCTTGAGCCAGAATAAGCTATGACTCCTGAAGGACCAAATAGTGATATAATATTTACAATGTCTGCTCCCTTATAAAAATTGTATCCTACTAGAAAAAAAAGAGCTAAGGTTGAAATTATTGTTGACCCCAAATAGATATATCTTTCGAGAGTAAACTTTTCAAGTAAGTAGTCGAGTGCCTCTTTTACGTTCATTTTTATGCTTTTGATTAAGTAATTTTTTCTCAATAGTATGCTTAATCAAATTTTATTTGTTGTATTCAGTTTTGTGATTATTATTTTTCATTTGCGCTATAGCCCACAACGGAAGTGTAGCCGACATTTTCGCCCTTGTGGCGAAATGGACTGCTACACATTGTTGGGCGTTCGTTATAATTTTTTATATTTTATCTTCTATTCTCAATTTTATTAATTGCGCATGAGATAATGGTTTTTTAGTATTTTCCATATCTCCATTAGTCTCGTAATCTAACAGAATTAGGGTTTCTTTTTTAGACAGATTTTTCAGTTCCTTAACTTCTTTCTCTAACCGATTATCTAAGACCCATTTATATGCGGGAAGATAAATCAATTTTCTAGCTGGAACATAGTCAAGCAGCATATTTCCTTTTATACCTTTTCTATGACCTTTTGGCATTCCAAACTTTCTAACGGTTCTTTTTAATCCTTTCATCGAAGTAATTTCAAATTTTGATTCATCTATATCATTATTTTCAAAGACTTTCAGACCTTGCCATATTCCTTCAACTGACTTAGCAAATTTATTTGGTGAAAAAGGAATCGGTATGTTACCAATAGGATAAAATGGGCTGAACTTTACCATTGGTGTTTTTCCCTTTGATGTAACATCAATTATTAAGGAATTAGGAAAATCTTTTTGAATGTTCTCTTTTTTTCTTCTACGATTTTGAATTATTACCATTATAGTTTGTATTTGTTATCATCCAGTTTTTTATTTCTTCCCCAGATTGAGAGCCAAGTATAATAAATTCTTTTGTATTTCTATTTTCCCACTTTACATAAACTTTTCCGTCGTGTGGATAATATCCCATTCCCCATTTCTTTGTTTTATCAAATGAAACTCTATCTATTTGACTGTAATGGATTTTAAAATTAGATTTCTCTGCTTTTAGTATTTCTTCTCCATAAATATTTAGATTTTCAATTTTTCGTAGGTATGAACTTTTTATGTATGAATATGGATTATCTAAATCATCTTGAATTGCCATTTTTTTAGAAATGGATTCTATCAGAGGGTCTCCTCCTCCTTCAACACTTACTAGACCATTTACTTTTAAGCCAATTAAATATTCATCCAAAATTAGAACTAAAAATGTTCTATTCATGATTAAATTATAGTATTCCATGGCAATAAAATGGTTTCCTTTTTTCAATTCATATTCTTTAAATACAAGGCTTTTATTCAATTATCAGGTTTTTAATTGTTAATATTGTTCGGATTAATGACGCCCAACGGCGGTACAAACAGCGGGCGAAGCGCATGCGAGCATGACTGTTTTGTACAT
>JAHDBK010000587.1 GCA_020630455.1 Saprospiraceae bacterium | reverse complement strand
TATTGTATAAAATTATTAATGAAGCCATTAGCAGAAAGACTTAGACCTCAACATCTTGATGATTATTTAGGTCAGAAACATTTGATAGGTGAAGGCGCTTTTTTAAGAAAAGCAATTGAATCAGGAACTATTCCTTCTATGATTTTTTGGGGTCCTCCAGGTGTTGGTAAAACAACATTGGCAAATATTATTTCAGAACAATTAGATAGGGCTTTTTATACCCTAAGTGCTGTTCATTCGGGGGTTAAAGATGTTAGAGAAACCATCGCAAAAGCAGAGAATAGTCGTTTTTTTAATTCCAAAATGCCTATTTTATTCATTGATGAAATTCATAGATTTAGCAAATCTCAACAAGACTCCCTCCTTGGTGCTGTAGAAAAGGGAATAATTACATTAATTGGAGCAACAACAGAAAATCCTTCATTTGAAGTGATTCCCGCTTTATTGTCTAGGTGTCAAGTATATGTGCTTCAACATTTAGAAGAAAACGATTTATTAGAATTGATACACATTGCCTTATCTAAAGATGAAATTTTAAATAAAAAGAAGGTTGATATTAAAGAAAATAGTGCAATTATTAGGTATAGTGGAGGCGATGCCAGAAAATTATTAAATATTTTAGAAATAGTTGTTCAATCTGAAGATAATGATGAAATAATAATTGATGACAAAAGGGTAGTAGAGGCTTTGCAACAAAACATTCTATCTTATGATAAAAGTGGTGATTCCCATTATGATACTATTTCTGCTTTTATTAAATCTGTAAGAGGAAGTGACCCGAATGCAGCAGTATATTATTTGGCGAGAATGATTGAAGGAGGCGAGGACATTAAATTTATTGCTAGAAGACTAATTATATTGGCAGCTGAAGATATTGGTTTAGCAAATCCTAACGCCTTATTATTAGCCCAATCTACTTTTGATGCGATTAATGTGGTTGGATTGCCAGAGGCACGAATAATATTATCTGAATGTACTATTTATTTAGCGACTTCAGCTAAGAGTAATTCTGCATATTTGGCTATTAATAATGCCATGTCTTTGGTTAAAAAAACGGGTAAATTACCTATTCCTCTTTCTTTGAGAAATGCCCCTACTCAACTAATGAAATCATTAAATTATGGAAAGGATTATAAATATGCCCATGATTTTGAAGGAAGTTTTACTCAACATGAATTCATGCCTGATAAAATATCTAAAACAATTATTTATCAACCCAAAGACAATCCATCCGAATTGACTATCAAAAAAAGATTATTAAATTGGTGGAAAAAATGGTATTTATATAAATCTTAAAGTTTTAAAAATATTAACAGTGATTTGTCGTTTTTTAATAAATTTGTTAATAAAAAAATACTATGAAAAACAATCTGATATTTTTTACAATTATTATTACAATATTAATAACATCTTGTTGGAATGACCCAAAAGAACCTCCTGTGGATATAAAAGAATATCCTAATCCTGCTATTTCAGAAGTTTCTAATCAAATTAATTATAATCCAGATGACCCTGAATTATATATGATGAGGGCTACCTTATTTTATGAATTAAGAGAATTTGAAGAGGCCATTCAAGATATGCAAAAAGCCATGTCTTTTGATAGTTCTAGCATAGCTTATAGACATGTGTTAGCTGATATTTATTTTGATGCCGATAAAGATGCAGAAGCAGTTGATTTGCTATCCAAAACCATTAATCTTTTTCCTTCAAGTGTTCCTACTATTTTAAAATTATCAGAATTTTATTACATCTTAGATGATAATGATAATGCTTTAAATACCATTCAAAAATTAGTGGAATTAGATGAAAATGAAGTAGAAGCATATTATATGAAAGGTCGTATTTATGCTCAAATGAATGAAAAAGAACAAGCGATTGCTAATTTTGAAAAAGCATTGAATATTGATGATAAACATTTTGATACATATTTAGAATTGGGGACTTTGTATAGTAATAATAAAGACAAAAAAGCTATACAATTCTTAGAAAAGGCATTAGAATTATCACCTGCAAATCCAGAAGTGTTTTTTGAAATAGGAAATTATTATCGATTTCAAGGGAAAGATAATGATGCTATGAAAAATTATAAATCTTGTACTCAAATAGATAATCAATTTGTGGATGCTTACATCAATATGGGCTTAGTATATATGGATAATGATTCTATTTTGAAGGCCAATGACTTTTTTAATATGGCTGTAAATATTGAACCAACTTATCCATCAGCTTATTTTTATAGAGGAGCTTCATTCATGGATTTAGGAGAAAAAGATAAAGCTAGAAGAGATTTACAACAAGCATTAGACTTAGCTCCTTCTTATGAAGAAGCCAAAGAATTATTATTAAAATTAGACAAATAAATATCTTTATATTATTAATAATACGATATAATATTAGGTGAATAATGAATAATTTATATTTTTTTCAATAAAAATTGAAAGTTTTTAAACATTTAAACTAATTTAGCGTTC
>JAHDBK010000586.1 GCA_020630455.1 Saprospiraceae bacterium | reverse complement strand
TATATGGTAGTACCTTTATTAACTATGGATTCTGCCCAAATATTACCACGATAATATTCTATCACTTTTTTACAAGAAGCAAGACCTATTCCTGAGCCTTCATAAACGGAAGAAGCATGTAGTTTTCTGAATGGTTGGAATATTTCATCTAAAAATTCTTGGTTAATACCTATTCCATTATCTTGAACACTAATGATTAGATCAGATTTTGTATCTACTTCAAAATCAATATTTATTATAGGAGGGCGTTCGGGGCTTCTGAATTTTATGCTATTATTAATGGTGTTGAGGAATATCTGATAAATTAAAGAGGGGTGAGCTTTTATAGATACTGGTGCTTTTGATGAAATGATCTTTGCATGGCTGCTTATAATAGAATGACTCAATACGCTCTCTACATTTTGAATAATTTCATTTAAGTTTATTTCTATAGGGGGACTGAGATTATTATTTAATTTAGCAAAATTAAGGAGGTCGTCAACAAGTTGTCCAAGAATTTTGGCACTGTTTTTAATATATCCAAAAAACTCATCATTTTTGATAACGTTAGCATACTTCCTCTCTATGAATGTAGAAAAACTAGTGATAGTTCGCAAGGGGGCTTTGATGTCATGGGCCGCCGAACTAGCAAAATTTTCCAAACTTTTATTAGCAATATGCAAATTATTATTGGCTATATTTAGTTCATGATTTGTAGATTCTAATTTGAGATTTAAAGATTCCAATGAAGAATTAGATTTTTCAAGATCTTCATTAAGTAATTTAATTTGTTGGATGTCTTTTTTTCTTTTGTTATAGAAAAAAGAAACTATAGCCAGCATGATACCTAAAAAAACAAGAAATAAGGTCAATAACAAATTCATGGATTTTGTTTTAGAAATAACTAAATCCTGTTCAATGCTAGATATGGCATATTTTTGAATAGTTAAAGAATCTCGCAATAATTTTTGATTGACTTCTTGTCTTGCTATAGAAATGAAATCAGATTTTTTCTGTTCTTCATTAAGTATTTCAATTAATTGCTCTTGAAAAGATGAAGCTTTTTTGCATTTATTTAAAATTAAATAGTTTTGAATGACACACTCATAACAAGATTTTAACTTTATTGTAGTTTTAGTTTCAATATTGTTGATGCCTTGAAGACATAAGTCAAGAGATTTTTTGTACTGCTTTTTGTTGAAAGAAATTTGACCTAAATGATATAGGGTATTACTTGTAGTTATGCCATTTTTGGGGTGGATAGCCAAGGATTCTTTAAAAAGCACTTCTGCGTCTTTCCATGCTTTGTTGATGTATTCTATTTTTCCTAGAGAATATAGAGCCTTAGAATGCTGTCTTGAAAGTTTATGTTTTCTTGAAATTTCAAGAGCTTTATTAAAAAGTATTTGTGCTTTTTCATATTCATTTTTATCTAATTGTATATTTCCTATATTTAGATATTGGTTACAAATTATTTTGAAATGGGGTTTTTTAATGCTTTTTTCTACTTTAATAGCTTCTTTGTAGTAATATATAGCTTTTTCATAATCCTTAAGATCGGAATATACATTGCCAATATTACCTAAAAAATAAGAGCTGTTAGTATTATCGTTTGGATATGTTTCCTTATATAATTCAAAGTTTTGGAGGTGTGTTTCCAGTGCTAGGGCGTATTTTCCTTGTGATTTATATGAATTGGCAAGATTGATTAGCAATCTAATTTTATATTCATTAGATTCATATTTAATGCTATCCATAAAGTCTATTGCTATTTTATACTCCCGTACTGCGGATTCATAAAGTCCTCTATTGTTTAAATAGATTCCAAGACCGTTTTGACTGTCTAAATAGCCATTTATATAATTTAATGAACGCAAATCATTAGCAGCCTCTTTCAATTTTTGAGAAAAGGATGGATTATCAAAAGCATATTGAACCGCAAATCTTTTGATATGCATTAAAATAAATGCTCTTATTACTTTAATTTCATCATCTTCGTCGTTTTCAAAAGTAACATTTTTGGATTTCTTAAAATATGCTACAGATTCATCTGTTCTTTTTGTTTTTTTAGTCCTTAATATCAAATGGAAATAACAATATAATATCTGTTTTTTATCATTGTTTTTTGTATAGTAGGCTAAACAATCCTCTAGTAAAACAACCGCTTTTTCTTTGTCGGCTTCAATGAGTGCTTTGAGATACTTAGTGGTGAATTCTAATGATTCATCTTTAGGTGTATGGGTGGAAATTTTTTCAAGAGTAACTTGGATGAGGCTGTCTTGCATATCTTTTTGATAGAAAAAGCTAGTATTGATGATTCTGATGTTTTTCTCTACTTCAGTAGAATCAAAAGAGTAAGACAGTAATGGATGAAGAATAAATAGATATATTAAAATAATTTTTTTCATAGGTATTCTTTATAATGAATGCTTTAAGGAATTATCCGTAACGGTAAATGTATGAGGCGTAGCCCTGAAAAATGGTTATTAGATCTGCACCGA
>JAHDBK010000585.1 GCA_020630455.1 Saprospiraceae bacterium | reverse complement strand
ACCAAAATCAAAGACAGGATGAATTTATTCGCATAATTCCTAAAAGTGGAATTATGCAGCATTTCTATATAGATGAAAAAACAAAAGAAGAAAAACTAAGTGAATTTAACTTACATCACAATCCAGACTCAAGCAATTGGTTAATAACCTATAAAATTGAAGAATTCAAAAATGATAGAAAAACAATTTTAGCTTATGATTGCTTTAAGATAATAATCCAACAAACAAGGATAAATAAGAACGAAGATTATGAGATAATCAATAAATACGAATTGTATGTAACTAACGAATTATATTTACCAGTAAGATTAGTTATTCCTCTTTGGGAACCTGTAATTGAACTTTGTGCTTTAGAAATAAAAACTTTAAATTTGGAAAACAATAATTCATACAAATTGCAAAGAGCTATAGAAATAACTAAAGATAAAATTGAATTACCAGACAAATACTTAAAATTGTTAGATTAATCCATAGTTAATAGTTAGAATGTATATTATAATTTAAAAACATTTGAATTAAATGACAATTTTAACTACGGATTAGTATTACTAAGCCATCAACAAAAGGCAGTAGTTTCTTAATCAATAGCTTCAAATGTTAAAATTAAAAAATATAAAAACAAATTGTTTTATTTGTAGCTTATTTAATGTATTTTTGTTTTAGGTAATAAATGCACTATTATATTATTTAAAAATGATAAAGAAAACTCTTTATTTTTTTAAAATACACATTGAATAAAGAAAACATACAGAGGGAAACATGAAGTTGCAAAAATTGTATCGAACGAGTACAATAGATTTATTTTCTATTGTAACACAGACCGAAATGCCCATACCTTTTGTCGATGAAGGAATCAGTGCTGGATTCCCTTCTCCTGCCCAAGATTTTATAGATATTGCCATTGATTTGAATAAAGAATTGGTACGCAATCCTTCCTCTACTTTTTATGGTAGAGTGAAAGGAGATTCTATGCGAGATATGGGTATTAATGATGGCGATTTATTGGTCATAGATAGGAGCCTTGTCGCTCAAAATGGTAAGATTGCCGTTTGCTGTTTGGATGGTG
This sequence comes from Saprospiraceae bacterium, assembly GCA_020630455.1. Classification (GTDB taxonomy): domain Bacteria; phylum Bacteroidota; class Bacteroidia; order Chitinophagales; family Saprospiraceae; genus JAHDCE01. The sequence goes on along the minus strand of JAHDBK010000585.1, from coordinate 1,432 downwards.
ATTTTATTATTAAAAAAATAAAAATAGAAAAAACACAATGTTGGCTCATAGCGGCTAATCAAAACTATCCTCCCATCAGAGTGACCGCTGAAAATGAGTTTTTAGTATGGGGTATTGTGGTACATGTGATTAAATCTTTTTGAGATGTACGCTTTGGTAGATTGCAATAATTTTTATGCCTCTTGTGAACGTATTTTTCGTCCTGATTTAAAAGGTAAACCCATCGTTGTTTTATCCAATAATGACGGTTGTGTAATAGCGAGAAGTAGCGAAGCAAAAGCCTTGGGCATTCCTATGGGAGCTCTTGCTTTTCAATATCAAAAAATGTTTGACAAATATCAAGTACAGGTTTTTTCATCTAACTTCGCTTTGTATGGAGATATGAGTGCTAGGGTGATGCATCTCCTAAGCGAAGCCGCTCCTGAAATCGAAATATATAGTATAGACGAAGCCTTCTTGAAGTTTGAATCATGTGATTTCTTAGATTTGGAGTCCTATGGTAAAATACTTAGAAATACAATATTGAAATCAACAGGTATTAGTGTGAGTATTGGTTTTGCCAAAAGTAAAACACTCGCCAAGGTAGCCAATAGAATTGCTAAAAAATATGCTAAGCATACACAAGGAGTCTATGTGATTGATACAGATACTAAAAAAATCAAAGCCCTCAAATGGTTGGATATAGGAGATGTCTGGGGAATAGGAAGACGCTATGCCAAACGATTACAAAAAATGGGCATTTACAAGGCCTTTGATTTCATACAATTGCCAGAGCAGTGGATTCAAAAAAATATGTCTATTATCGGTTTGAGAATGAAAAAAGAACTGGATGGACAGGCGGTTCTTGGTATAGAAAAAATGAATAATAAAAAAAGCATTGCGACTACTCGTTCTTTTTCCAAAAATTATACTCAATATGAAGAAGTCAAAGAGCGAGTTACGACTTTTGCGGTTACTTGTGCCGAAAAACTCCGAAAGCAAAAAACATGTTGCAATAGTTTAGTCGTCTTTATACATGCTAATCCACACAGGAAAGATTTGTTGTATTATAGTAAAAATATAAGGATTCGCTTGCCCTTTGCTACCAATTCCGCTATCGAATTGAGTGCTTTTGCGGTCAAGGCCCTTCGTTTAATTTTTAAAGAAGGGATTGCTTATAAAAAAGCAGGAGTCATCGTCATGGATATTTGTCCAGAGAATAATCGCCAAATTACTTTATTTGAAAATACCAATGATAAACATCAAATTCTAATGCAAACCATGGATGCGATTAATAAAAATATAGGACAACAAAAATTGCGTTTGGCTTCTCAAAGTCTAGGCAGGACATGGAAGATGCGTCAAGAACGATTATCTAATCGCTATACCACCCGTTTAGATGAAATTATTAATGTAAGAGTAGAATAGTAAATAATTTCAGTAATTCTTTTTT
>JAHDBK010000584.1 GCA_020630455.1 Saprospiraceae bacterium | reverse complement strand
TCTTAATACAAGTGCATTTTTTATTTAAAAACCTACCTTTGTGCTATGTCAAAATTAATTAAAAACCAGAAGGCTATCTTATCTAAACTAGGGATTGAACAATTGAACCCTATGCAGGAGGAGGCACACTTGGCTATAAGCTCTAGTGATGAAATCATTTTACTTTCTCCAACAGGTACAGGTAAAACGGTAGCTTTTTTATTACCTCTGATTAATCAATTAAATCCAGATTCAGAAGAGATACAAGTAATCATTATCGTTCCTTCTAGAGAATTAGCCATTCAAATAGAACAGGTCATGAGAGAAATGGGCACTGGTTTTAAAGTTAATGCGGTATATGGGGGACGTTCTGGTTCAAAAGATAGGTTAGAAATAAAGCATCGACCTGCAGTATTAGTAGGAACACCTGGTAGATTAGCCGACCATTTGAGAAGAGGGGCCTTTAATACAAATGATATAAAAACACTGGTTTTAGATGAATTTGATAAATCATTAGAAATCGGCTTTGAAGATGAGATGAGCGAAATTTTAGATTTATTACCTAAAGTGAATCAGAAAATTTTGACATCAGCAACTCAAGGCATTCATATTCCAAAATTTGTAGGTTTGCGTAAACCCCTGACCATTGATTATAGTCAAGAAGGGATTCGTCATTTAGAAATTAAAGCGGTACTTTCTCCTATTAAAGACAAATTAGAAACATTGGCTCACTTACTTGCACATATTGGCAATCAAAATGGAATCATCTTTTGTAATTTCAAAGATGCTATTCAAAGAGTCAGCGATTTTTTGACAGACAATGGTGTTTCTCATGGAATTTTTCATGGAGGATTAGAACAAATAGAGCGTGAACGTTCTTTGATTAAATTCAGAAATGGTACTCATCAAATATTATTGGCAACGGATTTGGCAGCAAGAGGAATTGATGTTCCTGAATTGAAATTTATTATTCATTATCACCTTCCTATAAAAAAAGAAGAATTCACTCATCGAAATGGACGAACGGCTCGTATGAATAGAGAAGGAATTGCCTATGTTATTCAATATGAGAAAGAAGACTTGCCCGATTTTATTGGTCAATTACCTATTGAAAAACTGCAAAGTGCTCATCTTCCTCAACAATCTGATTGGATGACTTTATTCGTTTCAGGAGGGAGAAAAGATAAAATTTCTAAAGGAGATATAGCGGGTTTGTTTTTCAAACAAGGAAGTCTTTCCAAAGATGATGTAGGAGTTATAGAGCTCAAAAATGATTGTGCATTTGTAGCTGTAAAAAAATCTAAAATTCAACAACTGATTCCTAAAGTCAATAATACTCGATTGAAAAAAAAGAAGGTACGAATTTTCACTATCTAATCTTCTTCTAATACAAAACCCTGCCACCTTTGCATATACTCTATAAAGTCTTTTCCTAGTCCTTCGTTTTGGAGATGAGCTTTGGAAACAGGTGTAGCAATGGGAACAAATTGAGGATTTTCAATTACTTTTTGAGGAAAATCATGATGTAAAATACCTGCACGTCCAATACTCACAAAATCAACATTTGAATTGAGTATTTTGATAACATCTTCTGCTGTTCTTATATTTCCAGCGACGGTAAGTTTTACTTCTTTTCTATCTAAAGTCGTAAAATAATCCAATAAAGGCTTGTCTTGAAAAGCTTCTTCTTCTGGATATTTGAAGGAATCCCATAACGAAATGTCTAAAAAATCTATATTTCCGCTATCAATTAATTGTTGGCAAATGATTTGCATTTCTTCTAGCTCCATTCCAAATCGCTCAGGAGAAAGCCGAACTCCAAGCAAAAATGATGGACTACAAGCCTCCCTAATGCCTTCAACAATTTCATATAATATTCGGCATCTATTCTCTAGACTTCCTCCATATTCATCTGTTCTCTCATTGATTTTCTTGCTCAAAAACTGTGTAATAATATAACCATGAGCACCGTGCACCTCTACCCCATCGTAGCCACATTGTTGTGCTCGAACTGCCGCCGCTATAAAATCATCTCTTAATTGAATAACTTCTTCAAGGGACAATGCTCTTGCATTGTATTTTTCTAATGTAGATGGACAAACCGCTTTTTCCCCTATCACATCAAAGGGAGAACGCATTCCTGCATGATGCAATTGTATCACCGCCAAACTGCCATAAGATTGAATATTAGACACTAATCTTTTATGTCCTTCTATCAAAAAATCATCGTAAATACCCAATTGTCTTTCAAATCCTTTACCTACTAATTGCACATGGGAAGCACAGGTCATCACCATTCCAAACTGCCCCTTCGCCCTCATCGTCAACCAATGTAATTCATCTTCTGAAAGACTTCCATCTTCAAAACTTTGCTTATTAGTCATAGGAGCTAACATGAACCTGTTCTTCATTAGGGAGCCGTTGGGGAAGTGGAGGGAGGAGAGTATATTCATTATTAATTATTATAATAGATTTATTAGACGTTATTACGAAAAATTGATTATAGCTAAATTGTCTTTTTAAT
>JAHDBK010000583.1 GCA_020630455.1 Saprospiraceae bacterium | reverse complement strand
CAATAAGGTCTAATTGCTAAAATTATACTATGAGAATCAAATTCTAAAATACCTACTTCTGGAGCGGGGTCTTCTAATACTTCAGGAATACTTTGTAAGGCCTGAACTAGTAGAGGTTGTACCTTGTCAAATTCTTCTTCGTAAGGCATATAAGCGGTCAAATCAACCCTAATATATTTATTAGTGGAAAGGTTGGTCACTACATCTCCAATTGCCATAGCGTTAGGTATAATTACCATTTTATTATCTAATGTTTTCATGATAGTATTGAACATTTGGATTTCTGTTACCTTACCCATTTTATCTTGAACATCAATCCAATCACCAGTTCTAAATGGTTTAAATATAAGTATCATTACACCTGCTGCAAAATTTCCTAAACTACCTTGTAAAGCCATACCTATAGCAAAACCCGCAGCGGCCATTACTGCCACAAAAGAGGTCGTTTCTATACCAACCATTCCTGCAACGGAAAAAATAAGCAGTACTTTTAATCCCACACTCATTAAAGAAACTAAAAAAGGTCTAATGTCCTCATTTAGACCAGAGCGTTCCATCATTTTAGAAACTATTTTTTCTAAGTTTCTAATGACCCATAGACCTACAAATAAAATGACGAGTGCCATTACAATATTCGGTGCGAATTCAACTATTTTATCTTGTAGTTTTCCCCAGTATTCTTGTAGTTTTTCGATATCCATAATTTATCGTATTAAAATTAAATCAAAACAGTTTGGTGATAAATTCTATTGTTTTTCAATTACATAATTCAAGGCATCGAGGTACGAAGATATAATATTTTTTTCATTAAAATCGTTAACGACAATTTCTCTTCCTTTTGCACCCATTATTTTTTTTCTTTCATCATCTAAAAGGATGAATTTTTCAATTTTTTGAATTAAATCATCAACACTTTTGGGTTGACAAAGAAATCCATTTTCATTATCCTTTACAATTTCTCTGCAGCCTACATTGTCCGTTGTAATGATGGGCTTAGCCATGGCTGCTGCTTCGAGTAAGCTTCTGGGAAGGCCTTCAGCATAATAAGATGGAAGAACAAAACAATCAGACTCTTGGATATAAGGTCTTACGTCATGTTTAAAACCATGAAAACTAATTATTTTTTGTTGTTCTGCTGCTTGTATTGTGCTGAGGGGAATTCTATTAGTATCTCTATCATCTGCAAATCCTAAAAGTAAAAATTCAGTATTAGGGTATTTTTGTTGTATTTTTTTAGCTGCTTCAATATAAATCATCACCCCTTTTTCCCAAATTAGACGAGAAGTCATAATGAACTTTATTGTTCCATTATTTTCTTTTTTTTGGGGTTTAAAATAGTCTGTATTAACACCTTCCCCAGCTAATTTTTTTAGTTTAGTTGCTTGAATCCCCCAGCCTTCGAATACCGCTTTATCTTCAGAGTTGACAAACCAAACTTGATGTGCTGCCCTTGCTGCTGTTTTATATAAAAATGAAGAAATATAATATAACCAATTTTTTTTCAAAAAAGACCTACCCAAACCTGAGACAACAGCTATTGCTGGAATTTGATTTCTTCTAGCAGCTATACTCCCATATATATTAGGTTTGATGGTATGATTAAAAATAATATCGTATTTTTTTGATTTGAAAAGTTTACTTAAAAAAAGATAAAAAGTAGTGTCTTGTATAAAGGAAGTTCCTTTATCATCAATTCGCAATGAAACAAATACACAGCCTAAATCGATAAGTTCTTGAGTAAAATTATCTTTTTCAGTAATTATACTCACTTGATGTCCTTGATTAATCATTGCTTCAATTACACCTTTTCTAAGGTTATAAAGATACCAAGAAGTATTGGCTACAAATGCTATATTTAGGGACTTGTTCAATCTGTTTATTTGTTGTAAACTGGTATTTTTAGTATTTTTAACCACAGAATAACTTATTTCAAGCCTTCTTTATTGATTTTTTTGACTAGCGGTTTGATTTCTTGTTCTAGATGTTTAGGAAAGATAAGTAAGACATCTTTTTCGTCGATAATAATATAATCTTCTAAACCTTTGATGACTGCTAATTTATCTTTAGGAATTCTAATTAAACAATTATTAGTATCTTCTAAAAAAGTATCTCCATTTACCACATTCGCATTGGCATCTTTATCTCTAAAGGCATAGAGAGAGTTCCATGTACCCAAGTCCGACCAAGCAATATCAGAAGGAATAGTATATACATTATCTGCTTTTTCCATTATAGCATAATCAACGGAAATGTTTGGCGTTTTGGGATAGTATTCATCTATAAATTCTTGTTCACTTGATGTATTATATAAGGAAGTTCCCTTCTCTAATACTTCCATTATTTCTGGAGCATTTTTCCTAAAAGAATTCAATAGGTTTTTGGCTTTCCAAACAAAAATACCTGCATTCCATAAATAATCGCCGCTGGCTACAAATTCCTTTTTCTCGATTGGGTTTTTCTGTAAATTGTTTTACTTTACCCATCTTTAACATTCGAAGTATCAAAATTAATATATCCATAACCCGTATCTGG
>JAHDBK010000582.1 GCA_020630455.1 Saprospiraceae bacterium | reverse complement strand
TCTATTATCTGATTGTCTAATAAAAAATAAAACGCTAAAAGTCAAGAGACCATAGCGTTTTTGTTTATTATAATTGGATAAACTTTTACTTAATCACAAATACAAGTTGTATTATTACAATTGAGTTGAAAAGCTTTGTTGGTTGATAATTGGACACTAAAATCAGACCATTCATTACTATTCTCTGCTCTAGGGTCAGCTTTATAGTAATCTGTACTGATAAGATGTGCTCCGCTTTCAAAAGCTGCATATTTTCTACTGGTATCACCACTTCTTGCTTCTTTAGTATCAGAATCACTTCTAGTCCTTATAAAGTAACCTTGACGGACTAAATTTTGAATGTCTTCAAAAGAACTGATAGGGTTATCCCTTTTGATAAAAGCACAAGCGGGGTCATTTGGTTCTGTAAAAATGAACATAGCTTTACCTTCTAGGTTTTCATTTCCATTTTTGTATTTATCAGTTTCATTTACAATAAATATAATATTGCCTTTGGCTTCTCTTAAAGTAGGCCAATTTCCTGCAAGTACAGCCTCTTGAACGGTATTATAAGAGCCTCTTAACTCATCTGGAGTGAAAATACCATTTAAATTTTCACCAAAAATATCTATAACTTCTTGCTCTAAATCAATTAAGGCTTGAGTGGTAATGGGGAGTGATTCAGCAAATCCACCACCAGGTAAAAATTCTGCTACAGTATGAGCTTCAGGTTCAATCATGATGAATAAAGGTTCATGATTTTTATGATTATCGGACCAATCTTTTACGGTAATTAATAAATCTTTGAAAGTATGGTGATGTGTCATATAATCCACATCTGGAATATGTAATACTTTAAATCCTGGTTCAAGTAATTCAGGTATGCCAGATTCTGCATTTTCGCCAACATAAGTATTGCCTTGTCTATTATAAAACAATCCACCATCCGGGTCATAAAATACATCAATTTCTAAGCATCTTACATTGTAGTCATTTAATTGTTCAGGAATGGGGACGTGGTTATAATCCCAAGCTTCTGGATTTAAATCATCAGGTAAAAAAGCTGAAATGCCGATTACAAAATCAAAAATGGGTTGGTAGGTTTTTATTCTAAAAGAATTATGACTACCTAAGTATTGTAATTGATTGATTTTTTGGGTGTCGGTATTACATTTATTTTTGTCTTTACATGAATAAGTAGAACTAATAATTATTAAAAATATAATGGTGTAAACAATTCTATTCATAATTAAATATTGAAAATTTATATAAAGTTAATATAAAATTATGAATTAATAAGTTAAATAGAAATAAAAAATCCTTTTGAATTCATCAAAAGGATTTTTTATAAGAATCTCTTTATTTTTAAGCTTCTGGTTCTACTTCGGAGTCATCTCCTTTTCTTCCAAAAAACTTACCTACACCAGCAAATAATCCGACTACTCCTATTGCTATAATTTTCCAAAATTTAGCTAAGAATATACCAATTTTAGCTAAAATACCTGCTTTGGCAAGAATTTTACCTGCTATTAATCCTCCAATTCCATAGGCTGCTACTTTGTCGATGTCTGGATTGAAATCACTGTATCTACTTCCTTCATTAAAATTAACTCCAGCAAGAATTGGATTGATTTCCCTTTTTACTTCATCTAAAACGTACATCCCTCCAACAGCATTCAATTGTAAATATCCTTTTCGCCCTAAAATTCTAATATTATAATTCAAAGTGCTTTCTTCCATATCTCCAAATCTTAACTCTTTTGCCCAATGCAGTTTTTTGTTTTCTTTATCATAAAATGGAGAAGATGCCCAACCTACTAATTCAATTGCTGGATATCCTTCTTCAATTCTATATTCATTTGAAGCTTTAGAATCTTCTTGCATACTCTCTAACAATTCATCATAGTCAATGTCCTTTGCATCAGAATCATCAATATAACCATCCTCACTATAAGTGATATCAATTATAAAAGACGAATCTGACATAATGGAAACATTGCTAGGAGATAATGTTCCTAATGAACGATTGTCTTCGCTTCGTGGAGGATTTCCCCATATTTCAGTAAATAACATTTCGCTTTGTTCACCATTGAGATATTGATAACCTTCGGGTACTTTAATGGTTGCTAAATTGCTTCCAACCACGATTTCTCCTTTTTCATATTTGAAGGTTTGTTCAATACTGTCTAATGCGGCTTCATAAGCAATCATTTCCATGATTTCTTGCAATTGTTCATCCGTTAATTCCGTTTCTTCAGTTGCTAAGCTGTCTCTTTCATTTGCAAAAATGCTCATACTAATAAGCATAGCAAATACTAATAAAATACTTGATTTTTTCATTTTGTTTGATAATAATTTGATGATAAAATAGTGTTATATTTTTATAAAAAATATCTAAAATAGAAAAGCAGGTTTAATAGATGCTTGATATTAAAGAATAGATTTTATAATTAGACTACAAATATAATTAAAAAGAATCATATTATAAATATAATATGATTCTTTTTAATAGACCTTATTACGAAAAATTGATTATAGCTAAATTGTCTTTTTAATG
>JAHDBK010000581.1 GCA_020630455.1 Saprospiraceae bacterium | reverse complement strand
GGAAACACTTAATCGCTTATTGGACCGTTGGGAAATGGCACATCCTAATAAAAAATTGACCTTTGATACAGTTTGTCAAATTGTACAAGATAATATCTTTGGAATTGAAATAAATAGAGAAGCAATTAAAGTCGCAGCATTTAGCATTTATTTAGCAATGCTTAATCGCTTAAACCCTAAGACTTTATGGCAAAAAAAACGTTTTCCTTATTTGATTTTTGACCCTAATGAAACGGATGAAAGCAAACAAGGGAAGAATTTGTTTCAAATGAGTAGTTTAGGTTCAGGACCTTTTGAGAATATAAACTTTGAATTAGTAGTTGGAAATCCACCTTTTGGAACAAAAAAAGTTAATCTTGAAATTAAAAAGTATTTGCAAAATCATGACTTTGCAATTGAAAGAGTAATTGCATTTTTACATAGAGTAACTATTCTAGCACCTAAAGGGAAAATAGCTTTATTATCAACAAGTAAAGTTATATTTAATAATGGAAGGACGTATCAAAAATTTCGTGATTTTTTATTTTCAAATACTTATGTGGAAAAAATTTATAACTTCTCAATCTTAAGAAATGTTACAAGTAGTATTGGAAAAAGACTATTTGCTGCAGTTCAAAGACCTATAGGTATTATTATATATACTCCTAATATTCCTAAAGATAAATCATCTAAAATCTTCTACTGTGCACCTAAATCTGTATTTAACCGCTCAATTATTGATGGTATATCAATAAATAAAACTGATATTAAATATTTACCAAGAAAAGAGTGTCAAAAGCCAAATACTAAAATTTGGAAAGTATCAATGTGGGGTACTGAAAAAGATTTTCAATTATTAGAAAATTTACCATTTAATGAAACGATTTTAGATTTAATTAAAAGGAATAATTGGATAAAAGGAGGTGGTTTCCAAACTTCTCAACCTAAAGAAGATAAGATATTGAAAAATAGTGTAATATTAAAAGATGTGCCATTTTTGCATGCAAATTATGTTGAAAGATACACATCAAAAGAAAGTTTTTTAGATAGTATCCCTTTTGATAAATTTGAAACTTTTGGTACAGAAAAAGCTTTTAAAGCCCCTCATATCTTAATAAAAGAAGGGCAAAAAGATAAACGATTTTGTGCATCTTATGTCAATTTTGATTGTTCTTTTACAAAAACTATCTATGGTATTCATTCTACTAATGAAGAAGAATTGAAATTTTTAACTGCTTATTTGAATTCTTATCTAACAACTTATTTGTTGTTTTTGAGTTCAGCAGATTGGGGTATTGAGAGAGAAAGAGTTCAAAGAAATGAAATGCTTAATTTGCCCAATATAAGCCAAAGTATTTCCACCTCAATAAAAAGTAATTTAGCTCATTTAGTTGACCAAATTATTCAAACAAAAAAAGCAAATCTTGTAAACGAAACTCAAATAATAACAAATCTTGAAAAACAAATAGAAACAATTCTTTGGGATGCTTTAAATTTATCAGAAACGGAAAAAATTCTAATCGAAGATTTACTCAATTATACTTTAGATGCTTTTCAAAATAAGCATAAATCAATTGCTTATCATCCGACACAACTAAGTGAAAACAAACAATACGCAGAATATCTATGTAAAGGATTTAATGATTTCATGGAATACGATAATGAATTTACAGCTTGGGCAACGGTTTTTGATATAAGTTCTCGTATTCCATTAAATGTAGTTGTATTGCATATTAATAAAAAGAAGCCTGCTGATTTTGTATTGGAATTGCCCGAAAAGGAAATCGGACAATTATTAAAGCAAATGGAAAAATATAGTTACGAGGAATATGCTGAGAGTATTTATTATCGTCGCTTTTTTAGGTACTTTAATGATGATGTAGTATATATTATAAAACCTAACGAAAAGCGTTTTTGGTCTCGTTCTATGGGCATCAATGATGCAACTGAAATTATTGGAGAGTATTTAATCGGAGAAAATGAGTAGCAGTAAAAGTCCCAAAATAACCGCTAGAATTCGCAAACAATTCCAAACTTCCTGTCATAAAATCGTGATTTTAGCTTATAAAGCTATGTTGGCTAATCCCACAGAATTTAGACAATGGAAAGAAAATAAAATTAGTTATCGTTTGCTTTCTGAAATGAAAAGCTTACCATTTCTAATATCAAAAGATATTGTTGTAGGTCGAGACCAAGATTTAGAGGATGATGAAATTCTATTTGGTGATAAAGAAGCAGAAGAAGCTGCCTGTATAGATTTCATTTTTTCACATAATTGGAGACGAAAAGTAAGATTTGAATATCATGGAGAAGCGAAAAATATTTCTTTAAAAACTTGGAAAAAGACAAATGGTGTTGAAATTAATGCAAGCCAGTATAGAGGAAGATACATCGAAACAGGCATTGAACGCCTAATTTTTGGCAAATATGCAGCATTAGATGGCTTTCTAATTGCTTATGTTGTCAATGGCCCAGCTAAAGAGAATATTATAGCCTTGAATAAACTTATTAAAAGTCGAGAATTACCACCTAAGATTGGATTAATTGAGCATCAAAAATCCATTGC
>JAHDBK010000580.1 GCA_020630455.1 Saprospiraceae bacterium | reverse complement strand
ATTATTCAATTATTAGAAAAGTCTAATGTCTATAGTCTATTATCTGATTGTCTATAATGTCTTCACCACAACTGATTACAGTACTTCTAAACCTACATCCATAAAATTAAAAAGTCATATCCTTGAAACTGACCACTATCATAATTGATAAAAATTTGTTATTTTGAATAAAGATTATTAATTTCGAATATGCTTAGATTAATAGGGATATTTTGTTTGACTTTTATCGGCTATCTTTCAAATGCTCAAGTAATATTAGACGCTGATGGCCCAGGTAATACTTATGAATTAATCAATTCGGTATTAGCACCTGGATATAATGTGGTAGAATCACCAGATTGTAATCATGCCCTATTTGGAAGACATATTGACGAAGTTTACGATTCTGATTTGAGTACTAATGTCTTTCGATTCTATATCCATGTCAGTCCAGATGATGACAGGTGTATCAATGTAGATAGACAAAGAAATGAAATTAAAACTTATGACCAATCTCCAGATAATTTGAAAGGAGTTCAAGGAGAAACAGTAGAATATAAATGGAAATTCAAACTAGATGCAGGCTTTCAACCCTCCTCAAGTTTTACCCATATTCATCAATTGAAAGCAGTAGGTGGAACAGAGTCGAGTATGCCTTCTATCACGCTAACTCCTAGGAAAGCGACACCCAATAGATTAGAGTTGAGATATGCCGAAACGACTAGCCAAGTTACGCTAACACAAGTAGATTTAGCACCATTTTTAGGTGAGTGGGTAGAAGTTACACAAACCGTCCTCTATGGAGAATCAGGTACTTATGATTTAGAAATCAAAAAGGTTTCTGATGCTACCGTTTTAATGTCTTATACCAATAATTCAATTAGAATGTGGAAGACGGGAGCTTCTTTTATACGTCCTAAATGGGGCATTTATAGGAGTTTGAACGATGTAGCGAGTCTTAGAGATGAAGCGGTATTATTTGCTAATTTTAGTATTCATGAATTGCCTTCAGCACCCATTGAATTAGCTTCGTTTTATCTTCAATCTAATGAAAGAAAACAGATAGCAATCAATTGGTCAACATTGTCAGAAATCAATAATGATTATTTTATCATAGAAAAATCTAAAGATGCAGAGCAATGGCAATCTTTGACTAGAGTAGAAGGAGCGGGCAATTCTACAGAATTATTAAATTACATGTATCTGGATGAAAACCCGTTTCCTCATGTGAATTATTATAGAATAAAACAAGTAGACTTGGATGGTACCTATTCGTATTCCTTTATTCAATCTTTAGAAATGCCCTTAGAAAAAATAAAAGCATTTCCTAACCCTAGTCAAGATGATGTATACATAGAAACTCAAAATTTAAATATAGAAAATATCCATTTATTCAATTCTGAAGGCAAGGATTTTATTGATGATATTTCAATAAATCACCAAGGAGATGACCAATTACGCATCAATATTCAAAACTTAGCTAATGGCGTTTATTTTTTATTTATTAATAATAAAATGACGAAGTTGTATAAAATGTAATGTGTTATTAATAACAAATTTTCTTTATTATTTGTAAAATATTAGCGATGTTTAATAATATTAAAAAGCCAAAATTTTATATAATAAGTAGTTTTTTTCTATTATTTATCATATCATCTTGTGTGACAAATACAAAAATAAACAAGAACTATAAAGAAAAAGACCTTGTAGTTTATATGTATGGATATAGTAAAGTTCCTTTATTATTAATGCTAATTAAAAATAGAAAAAATAGGTATAATTTATATCAAGTAGAGGAATATCCACATTATTTTTATGCTAAATATATGCATTTTAATCACTTAGATGATAAATTTATTGTTGTTAAAGCGAATTATGAAATTAGAGAATTAACAGAAGAAGAGAAAAAATATTTGAATTTACCAATTAAAATAGATTTAAACTCATCTTTAAATGATAATGATTTAAATAATTTAAAAAAGGAATTGTCCTCTTTTGATTTTGAATACAAAAGAAATTATAGAGTGAAACTCTTAGAATATGATGGTAAAAATAATATGAATACTAAAGTTTATTATGATGGTATTGATTTATGCCCTGAAAGTGATTCTTTGAATTTAATTGTTGAACCAATATCAATTCATGTTCAAGAAAAGCCAAATTGGATGTCAGATGAAAAGGAAAAATAACAATTTAATATTAAAATCAATGATGGACTATGTTTGTAACATCGTCTAAACCTACGCACATCATTATTAGCAATAGAAATAAAATAATAACAAAATCTCTTTATATTTGTAAATGTGTGCTAAGTTGTAGTCTGAGATTACAATCATCGGAGTATTAAATTTGTTAAGATAAAGATGAAAAGTAAAAGATTTAAGATTTTTATACTATATATTTTAATTACAGTTTTAATGTTTTCTTGTAAGGTATTAGATCCTTATACTTATTCTGAAATTTTAGAAGAAAAAAAAGGAATAGAAGTATTTTCAATTAGAGATAGTGGAAGCTTAGGTTTATTTAAAAATAAAGCTGTTTGTATATATTTTAAAAAAGGTAAAAATCCTAAAGA
>JAHDBK010000579.1 GCA_020630455.1 Saprospiraceae bacterium | reverse complement strand
AGAACAAAAGGCTCTTTCAAAATACAATTTTATTTATGTTACAGTGTACTAAGTCCTTTTCCTTATCTTCATTGTCGATATTTGGATTTAGCCCATATTTAGTAATTTTATCAATAATTTCGATTAACTCTTCCATTTTTAGTGGTGTATAAATGTATCATTAAGGGAATGTCAAGATATTTATTATTCGTAAATATATGTCCAATCAGAATTTGGAATAAAGATAATTTTAAATATTTTTAGTGATATTTCATCTAATGATTGGATATATTCTTTAAATTTTTCGATGTAATTGCTTTCTTCCTTTTTAGATATTGAATTAGATTCAAAATAAATCCAAGGAGGCAGAATCATATCTGTTTCCCATTGGAATGGTTCTTTTAAAATATCTCTAACTTCCATTAAGGCAAAGCCTAGCAAATTTTCCCCTTTCCAATCTATTGGATGTTCAACTCTAGGGTGGTTTTTACTCATTCCAATTCCCCATATTTTATCATAAGGACTGGCTTCAACTAATATTCTATTATTAGTTTTGAGTAAAAATTCTAAGAGTTTAAGGTTTTGATGAAATTTAAAAATATTTCCAACCATAACGATATCAAATTTGTGTTCATTCCAAATTTTATAATCAAAACCTTTTACTTTTCTACCTAATTTTTTAGCTTCATCAGGGTGACTACAATTAATGATTTTATGAATTATTTCACTATCTTGAAATAATTCGGCTTTCTTAGCCATCATCCAATGTTCAGCTGTTTTATATTCAATATGATTAACTATAAAAGACGCTTCAAACCATTGACTAAAACATGACTTGTCAATTATATTTTCATCTTTTTGTTGGTGTCCCCAAAAAAATAAATATTTGAGTTTCTCTCCTTGAACATATTGCTTTAATAGATTCTCTAAATTATATTTCATGATGATGAAAGTATTTACAATAATAATTAATAAAGTGGTAATAGTATTAAGAGCATGTTTAAATTTTAATCTTTATGATAATCAACATATTAAGAACTTGTCTTTATAAATATTTTATCGTTTATCCCGATAAACTCAAAAATATTTATTTCGCCAAAACCTCAATCTATTGATTCTCATTGTGATAAATTTTTAAACATGCTCTTATTTTAAACAAGGAATAATAAAGAATTTTCTTTATTATTCCATATTAAAAATCTATTAACGGATAGTCTATTTTAGACTCATTACTCAGGCTAATCCTTATCCATTCTAACAATTTTAGGATGGAAAATACCGATAGTTTCTACCAAATCCTTTTGATAATCCATTACTTTTAAAATATCTTTATAAGCATTTGGCGATTCGTCTAATCCTCCACCAATTAATGTTACTCCTGCTTTTTTCAAAGTAGCTCTCAAGTCTTTTTTAGTAAAAGAAGCCTTGGCTTTAGAACGAGACATTTTTCTACCTGCTCCATGAGATGCAGAATTTAAAGAAGCTTCATTTCCTTTACCTTTAACGATGAAGCCTGGTTCTGTCATTGAACCTGGTATAATGCCTAGTACTCCTTTACCTGCAGGAGTAGCTCCTTTACGATGGACGATTAATTCATTTCCATTGCTGTCTTTTTCTTTCCAAGCAAAATTGTGATGATTTTCAATCATAGTAATGGCTTGTTCACCTAGAGCAATAGATAAACGCCTATGAATGTCGTGATGACAAGCAGAAGCATAATCTCCTGCTAAGTTCATAGCCAACCAATATTCCATACCTTCTTCGCTATCTAATGGCAACCAAGCTAAATGCTTCGCAGCTTTAGGTAAACGTGTTTTTTGCATAGCTATTTTAGTGTAATGTTGTGCTATATTAGCACCCATACCTCTTGACCCAGAATGGGTCAATAATGCCAGGTATTTACCTTTTGATAAAGAATTCTCTTTATCTTCTTCTAAAATCTCTACTGTTCCCCATTCAACAAAATGATTGCCAGAACCAGAAGAACCCAATTGTCTATAGGCCTTATCTTTTAATCTTTTTAAAATAGGTAATTCGTTGAATTCTTTTCTATCCAAGATAGCAGCATCACCGTTTGGTTTCTCAAATTCATTTCTACCAAAACGAGAGTTTTCTTTTAGAATTTTCTTTAATTCATAGGCATTGTGGTCTAAATATGAAGTGTTTAAGGGATAAATAGAAAGGCACATTCTACATCCTATATCCATACCCACGCCATAAGGAATGACTGCATTTTCAACACCTAATACACCTCCAATAGGCAATCCATAACCTTGATGAGCATCAGGCATCAAAGCTCCTGCTTTAGCAACAGGCAAATGAATAGCAGTATTCAGTTGCTCTAAAGCTCCTTTTTCTATGGCTTCTTTTCCCCATATATGATGTGGAGCCGCCGTTTCTGATAAAGGAATTTCTTTATTTTCTTCTTGAATAGTATTGTATTCAACTAATTTATGGGCATAGGTATGCCATTTTTCATCGTTGATGAAATCGTTTGGAGCATTACTTACTTTTTCTAATTCTAGTAGAAATAGTTCATATTCTCCACCTCTAAACCACTTTTTAGCAATAGCAACTG
>JAHDBK010000578.1 GCA_020630455.1 Saprospiraceae bacterium | reverse complement strand
TATATTTTCATCATAGGATTCCTATTGTCTTTTATTTCTTTATTTGCTCAAAAAGAAGCATATGAAATCGAATGCCACAAATGTGAACTTGAATATGGAGATGTCTATTGCTCCAGCTGCCCTGGTAAATCAGGAGTAGGAGTTTCTTTATTTGAAGGTATTGTGATCAAAGACAAAAGTACAGGACAAATCCAAGCAAAGATTCCTGCACCTTTTAAACCTCGATTGGTAGGTGGTTATGTAGAAATAGCTACACAAACTGCACAACGAGAAGTAGATGGTTATGATACTAAATTCAAAGCTAAGTTTGATGAATATGTTTTATACAATTATGAAAACTATTCTTCTTTTCCTGCTATGGTAGATAGCCTAAGTACTTGTGGTGCTTGTATTATTCCTGAAAGAGTAGAACCTTGGACTTGTTCTGCTTTAGATTCTTGTCAAGTAGTCATTGAAGCCAATAATGGATTATATTCCAATAACAATAATGCAAGGTTAGGAGGACCTCTGATTGAAGATACTTTCATCGATGGAGATAATCGTTCCTTTGGAATTGCTATTGAAAAACTATCCTTTTTTGAAATTCAAGATAATGACAATGTTTATTTAGATGGAGATGTTACTCAAATTAATAGTGAACAAAGTTTGTTATTAAGCATAGGTGATGGTGTTGGTAATGGTAGTTTCTTTTTAAGAACTCCCTCTGTTCAACCACTTGCCACAGCTACTAATGGAGATGTATTAACTCTTATTGATGCAGCCACAGGAGAAGCAGAATGGCAAAGTTTATCTTCTAGTACTAATGGAATGTTTAATCTTGATAATGAAGGAGGAACATGGCAAGTACTCAATACCTTTTTAGGTGGACATACAAGTATTTTTGGTAATAATTATTCACATGATTTTAGATTGTTAGAATTAAGGCGTTTCAATGTTACTTCGGATTATTTAGGATTACAAGCTAATGAGAATATTACTCTTTCTTCTGGTGATGAAATATTGATAGAAGGAGTTAATTTAATTCAGAATTTATCTAATGCTATAGAGTTTAATGCTACATCTTCAATTAGTAGTTTAGCCAATACACAATACAATCAAGGTATTAATTCTTACGAAATTAATACTCAAGGAAAATTACTTATTGATTTACCCTCTAATCAAGGACCTCCTTCTTCAGAAAATGGACAAGCATTAGTTCTTCTAAATAACAATACAGGAGAAGCAGAATGGGCATACCCTACACAAATATCATTTTCACAAGGAGGACTCACAGGAACTATTAAATTTGATAAACAGGGAAATGTAATGAATATTGTTTTTGAGGAAGTTCCTGAATACAATTCAGAAGCTCAAGCCAATGCAAGTCCATTATTGTTGGTTAATGGGATTTATACTCTGCAAGGAGAAAGTCTATTGCGGATAAAAAAATAAACATACTACTAGAGAAAACATCATGTTCAAAAATATACACATGAGTTTTATAAGCATAAAAACACTATTGGGAATTGCTCTAGGTTGGGTAGTTTCTTTTTTAGCTCCTATCTATGGATTTTTGATTATCACTTTTTGTTTAGTCATGTGTGATGCCTATACAGGTATTAAAGCAGCTAAAAAAAGAGGAGAAGAAATTATGTCCAAAGGATTACGAAGAACAACAGAAAAGTTTGTTCTCTATGCTATTGCTATTTTACTAGCAAGAGGTATAGTCATTGCTTTTGAAATTCCTGCTCAATATTTTCCTTTAGTATATATAGTATCAGGTTGGATTGCTTATCACGAGCTCAAATCTAATTATGAAAATATATCTGAAGTAACTGGAGTAGATTTATGGACCAGGATAAAACAACAATTACATTCATTTTTAAAACCTAAAGAAAAGTAATTATGAAAGAAATTAAATTAGGAGCTTCTCTAAAAGTAAAACGTACTGAAGGAGAAAAATTTGGTATTGAAGAATTAAAAAAACTAATTCGCTATACTGGAAAAGTAGAAGATGATATTTCTGATATTGTAGCAGATGGAAAAGTAGGATGGTTTGAAGTAGCAGGAATTGTTTTAAGGAGAACTCGAGGAGCAGTAGAAATTGCAGCTCATGCCAAAGACATCAAAAATGAATTTCTAGATTTATCTGATGCAGAAATTATTGAACTTACTCCTGTAATTGAACAAGCCTATGAAATTGAAGAAGGAAAGGCTCTCGATGCAGTTCATGAATATATTATTCCTCTTTGGGAATTATTAGAACTTTCTTTTGAGCATATTCAAAAAATTAAAAGAAGAAAAGTGGCGTAGTCCACTTAAGATTTGAAACTGGCAATACTATTTTATTTAAAAGAGGCTCTTCCATTTTTTGGTTAAGAGCCTCTTTTGTTTGGTGGTCGGTTTAGTGGTCGGTTTGATGGCGTTGAGTAATATTATTAAGTGACATTCTAAATATTATAAATACTGAAAAGCCTTTAAAAACTGATAATGTCGTTAAGTAAAATCATTTAGCGACATTGAATACCGTCCGTCCACGACCTCTACTGAAATTTTAAAACTCTTGTGAATCAATGATTTATG
>JAHDBK010000577.1 GCA_020630455.1 Saprospiraceae bacterium | reverse complement strand
ATTTCTACTTTCGGGTTATCAAGTTGTTTCACAAAATATAATGAATGCTCAAAAACTGACTATTTTGAGGAGTTTGGAAGAAACAATAAATTATTTGAATACCGTTCGGCGGTAGATAAATATGGTTGAATGTTGTTAGTGTTTTTGTTTAGTTAAAAGCATATTGTAACCTTAGGTCACCTCCAATTAATAGCTTATTAAATTTTATATCATTGGATTTTAAACTTAATCCAAGTTTAAAATTGATTTTGTGTGTGATGGGTCTTTGTAAGCCACAGTTGATTGCAAGGTTTGACCAAGAAAGAACTCTATTTTTAGAGGAAATAAAAATTTCATCTTCGTTTAAACTAGAAATTGATGTTAGAGCTATCTTTGAATTAATCTTTATCAATGGGGCATAAATAAGTTCAGCATAAATATTTGTTTTATACATTTTTTTAAAATAATGCCCTATTCCTAGTATTGGATCTATGAAATCAATCTTTTTATTATAGACATGACTACATCCAAGGTCAGGTCTATTATAAGCAATATTATTGACAGGATTAAAAAAAATAGAATCAGGAGCAGGATAAGTTACACAATCAATAGACACATTTCTGGTATGATATCGAATACCACCAAAGAAATATAGTTTTTCATTTTGTATTCCAAGCATGATTGACATCCCATTGATTAGCTGGCTTTGACCAAAATCTAGGATGTCGTTGGAATTAAATAAATATTCAGGTTGATAGCCCACGTCAATAAAAGGCCGACTATTATTTTGAGCATTGAGGGATAGATGTAAAGCGATAAAAAAGGAGAAAAGAAAGAAGTATTTCATGTTTTATAAATAGCTTAAATTGAAAAACCAAGTGATATATTACATCACTTGGTTAAACGATAAACGAATTTACTTATTTTAGTAAATTGTGATTTAACATTAAGGACAAGAAGCTAAGCTAACCATCGTTACATCACCAGATAAAACGACGGAAGTATCACAATTTATTAACTCTAATGTCCATACATACGTATCAATAGCTGCAGATAAGTTTCCTACACAACCATCCCAATAAAGACTGCCTTCTGGAATACCATTACACTTATCATCTATGATTTGCTCATGGAATAAATCTCCTGCACCGCTAAAGATTCGAAATTCTGCTCGATATGCATTATAAGGCATAGGATATGAAGCGCCATAAAAAATAATAAAATTCTCATTTCCAGGCATAATATTTCCCGAAGGGTCAAATCCGCTAGGTACAAAAATATCCTCAAAACCTCCTACATTTGACGGGCCAGGAGGAATATAATTTACACAAACATCATTTCCTGTTGATGAACATAAACAGTCTTCAATTTTTGCATTAAAAAAACCTCCATTCTCAACATGAAAACTATTGCCTCCCGTTGCGGTTATTTGAATCTCATTGCCAGCTCTAAAATTTACAATATCGTCTGATGCTACAATAATATCACCATTATCAGCTATTGCTAAAATATTGTTTTTTACTTGTGTATATACAGGTAAAGGGTCGTGTTGAGTTGTTGTACTATTAGGAAAAATTATTTTCTCTGTAGTATGATATTCTGCGTTAAGGGGACAACAATCAATGGTTAAGTTTTGAACACAGAATGAAGAAGAAAATTCATTACCACCTGACTGGGCTGTATCTTCATCGTCTCTAGCAGAAATCCAAAAAGAGTTATAATCCTTATCAGGATAAATTGTCAAAAACTGCTACCCGTAGTGGTAATATTAGAATCATAAAAGATTTCTTGATAATCAGTTACATTGGGTACGCAATAAGTACGAGTGTCAATATTTCCATTATTCGTATTATCGGGGACTCCATTTGCTAATCTAATAAAAACTTCATCAACTGAATTATCTTCCCCTCCACCTGCTTCATAAGTGAAGCTGACATCATATTTATGTCCTTCCATAAACAGATAAGGGTAAAACGCGCCTTCGCTAAAATCAGGGCTAGAATCACAACTATCAAAAGGTGTATTATCATTTTCATCTTCTCCTGCAAATACGCAAATTTCAAAGGGGTTTACTAAAGGACTACCATGCGATATTCTCCATGGAGCAGTTGTTGAATTGTTTGCGATTGGGTCAAAGTTAGTAGAATTAGGAGTAGGAACATATTGAGACAAATCTAAATTTGGAAATTCCTGCCCTAAGACTGCTTGTGAAATCCATAAGAATAGGCATAAGAGAATATATTTTTGAGTCATCGTTATTTGTTTTGTAGTTCTCCAATTTCTGTTTTTAGTTGATTATTTTCTGTCTCCAGTTCTTCTAATCGTTTATCCATTTCAATCAAATAAAGTGTTAGCTCTTCAATTTTTTCCATTTGTAAAATTTGTAAATCTCCAACACCAATACCTTCTTTATCTATCACTTTGGCAGAAGGAATATTGGGTAAATGTCCTTTTTCCTCAATATGCTGCTCAACTTCTTGTAACGATAATAAAGGGTAATCTTTCTCAAAAACATAATCAGGGAACGCACCTAATCTTACAAACAATTCTCGTCCGTAAATTGTACCGTCACCCATGACTTGAAAGTT
>JAHDBK010000576.1 GCA_020630455.1 Saprospiraceae bacterium | reverse complement strand
AGTCCATTTTCAAGAGTTCAATGGATTTAATTTTTATAAATAAATTATAAAACGATAATAACTATGACCTTATGTTTAATTTATGTTAAACTATTCATTAAATTAATAAGAACAACATTAAAAAATCTAACGTCTAATATCTATTATCTAATGTCTTAAAAAACAAATACCATTGTCTTGTTTTCAATATTTTAAAGAAGATATTTCTAATATTGAACTTCCTAATAAGTTCACTTATCCTTTTTATTATGAGCCGCATCCTCTCGTTGAAATTGCCGCTAAAGAATTACAAATATATATAGAAAACCAAAGTGATTTTGAGCACAATTTCGGATTCAATCCAAATCAAAAAGACAGTCCACTCGGCAAAATGTTTGGTGTTTTAATTGTCCAAAACAAAAAGGATGAAATTGGCTATTTAGCTGCCTTTTCAGGAAAATTACAAGATAAAAGTTTACCCCTAAAATTTGTTCCACCTATTTTTAATGTACACGAAAAAAGCTCTTTTTATGTACAAGGAGAAAATGAATTAAATCAGATTAATCAACAAATAGAATTGCTTGAAAATGCTTCTGAATACATTGAGCTAAAAAAAGAAGTTCAAGAGAACAATATTTTTATTCATAATGAAATAAAAAAAGAAAAAGAAAAAATGAAAATGGCTAAATTCGACCGTAGAGAACGTCGCAAATTGGCTAAAGAAAATTTAAATGAAAAAGACTTTATTCTATTTGAAAAGGAATTAACACAAGAAAGAATCAAGGGTCAAAATGTATTCAAAAAAAGGAAAAAAGAATTATTAGAAATATTAGATGCATTAAAAAATAAATTAGAACACTTTGAAACTAAAATATTAACACTAAAAACAAAAAGAAAACAGCAATCCGCATTATTACAAGAACAAATATTCAATCAATATCAATTTTTAAATCAAGAAAAAGAAAAGAAAGGATTACTTGAAATATTTCCTAAAACGAGTATCCAACATCCTCCTGCTGGAGCAGGTGATTGTTCTGCTCCCAAATTATTACAATATGCTTTTTCCAATGACTTGAAACCAATAGCTTTGGGTGAATTTTGGTGGGGAATATCTCCTAAAACTGAAATAAGAAAACACCAACACTTCTACCCTTCTTGCAGAGGTAGATGCAAGCCTATTTTAGCTCACATGTTAGCAGGTATAGATATGGACGAAAATCCGTTTTTACAATCCCATACTGAAGGTAAAAAATTGGAATTTATCTACGAAGACGATAGTATTTTAGTAGTGAATAAACCCGCTGAGTTTTTATCCGTCCCAGGAAAAGAGATTAGCGATTCTGTATATACTAGAATCAAAGCAAAGTATCCCAATGCAACAGGACCATTGATAGTACATCGACTTGATATGTCCACTTCTGGTATTCTAGTGATAGCAAAAACTAAAGAAGCTCATAAAACACTTCAACATCAATTCTTAAAAAGAACTATAAAAAAACGCTATATAGCCTTGTTAGATGGTGTTATTAAAGAAAATGAAGGTTTTGTAGATTTACCTTTGAGGGTAGATTTAGATGACCGCCCTAGACAACTTGTTTGTTATGATTATGGCAAATCAGCAAGGACAAAATGGAAAGTTCTCAAACGATTGGATAAGACAACAAAAATCCATCTATTTCCTATAACAGGAAGAACCCATCAATTGCGAGTCCACATGGCTCACTCTCTAGGACTTAATGCTCCAATTCTCGGAGATGATTTGTATGGGAAAAAATTGAATCGACTACACCTTCATGCTGAACACATCTCATTCATACATCCCAAAACACTTGAAGAAGTTTCTTTTAGCGTCGATGCTAATTTCTAAAAAAAATAAAGAGATTTCTTTATTTTTACACAAAACACTTCTTATTCAATAACTAATTGTCTATTTTCAAAAATTATCTTTTTCTCTATTCCATCATTTTCTACAATAGCTTGAAAAGGTGCCGTTTCAATCTTTTGATTGGTTGGAAACCACTTGGTTTTGATAAGATAATTTGGCAATAAAAAGATACCGTTATCATCACCATTAGTACCAAATCTTAATTTATCTCCTTTCCAAAATGAAGTCCCTAATTCATTAGAAAGTTTCTTATTTGTTGAGATTATATTTTTAGTAGGCAGACCTATTTCATTTAATCCTATAATACTATTTGTACTAAAAGTATCTTCACTTTGATTTTGTAAATTATGTCTTACTATAAATTCTGCTAAATTACCTGAAGCATCATAAAAATAGACGGACTCCGCATTCCAAGAATCAAATTTTTGAGTAAATTTTCCAGTCGTAATTTCAATAATATCAAGGCGTTTCTTCAACCAATCTATTGAAGGGTTTAATTGATTACAAGGAATTAAAAAGCAATAATGGTATATGTTTTTTTCTTCAGAACGAACAAATTTAAATTGACTATAACCTACTTGCACAGAAAAACTATGAGCCGTTTCATTTATTAATGGAAAGCCTAGTGTACTTGTTTGAAAAAGTTTCTCTTCTTCTAGTAAATGAGTATAAAGTGTTAATTGCTTTATTTTCATATTCTTTTAA
>JAHDBK010000575.1 GCA_020630455.1 Saprospiraceae bacterium | reverse complement strand
TAATTATATTTGAGAGTTATTTAAATATAAATAAAAAATAAGTATATAGTGAGTAACAATTATAAATTGAAAAGCATCCAAGTATTCGGCTCAAAAGAAAATCTATATTATAATATAAAAAAATATAGAAAAGTATATGATGAATCTGAATGTAGATACCTTTACTGTGAGTTGGCATTTTATAATAAATTATTTGATGAAAAAGATTGGAAATCAAAAATAAGATTTGTTTGTACTGATGCAAATACAGGTAAAAAAATCGCAGATTTTGATAAAGACATTGATGTATCAAAAGAAAAAAATGTCATCTATGTCAGAGAAGGTTGGGGTACTCCAAATTCAGGATGGTGGAAAAAAGGAAATTACAAATACGAAGTATTTATTGACGGAAAATCTGTAGGTACTACTAATTTTTATGTAGTGAATACAGGAGCTGTAAATGCTAATCATAATCCATATTTCAATATCAAACAAGTTCAAATGTTTGAAGGTCCTAGAAATGGAATTAAATTCGATGATAGAAAATACCTATATACCTTTAAAAGTGATTCGAGTCGATATATCAATATCGAAATGCGTTTGGAGAATTTAGTAACTCACTTGGACTCTTTTCCTCTTGAACTACAATTTAGTTTCTATAATGATGCTGGTCAATTAAAGGCATACATGACTTATTTCAAAGAGTTCAAAGATAAACGAAGTGAAATCATTTTTGATACTGGATATGGCTCTGACAATGGTGGCTATTGGTATGAAGACAAATATACTTTAGAATGTGTTTTTATGGATAATTTGGTTGCGGTCATACCTTTTGAAGTATCTAATTTTGATAAAGAACAAGATGGGCCACATCCATTTTCTGCAACTAAAAACACCGCAGAGTCCTTCACTTCTCAAGAAACACCAAAAATCACTTTTGATGATGCTATGAAAGAACTCAATGCCCTTATCGGATTACATTCTGTAAAAGAGCAATTGAATGAGTTTGCTTCCTTCCTTCAATTCTTAAAAATTAGAAAAGAAAAAGGATTTGAAGAAAATACTAAATTTAATTTACATAGTATTTTTATGGGAAATCCGGGTACAGGTAAAACAACTGTTGCCAAAATGCTTGGAAAAATATACTACAGTCTTGGCCTAGTTTCAAGTGACAAAGTACATGAAGTTGGACGTGTAGATTTAGTGGGTGAATACATCGGTCAAACCGCTCCTAAAGTCAAAAAAGCAATAGACAAAGCGAGAGGCGGTATTTTATTTATAGATGAAGCCTATTCCCTAAGTAATAGAGGCGATGATTCTAAGGATTTTGGAAAAGAAGTAGTCGAAGTTTTATTAAAAGAAATGTCTGACGGACCTGGAGACTTGGCGATTGTTTGTGCTGGTTATCCTAAAGAAATGCAAGGCTTTCTCAACTCTAACCCAGGCTTAAGTTCAAGAATTAGAAATGTCTTTTTCTTCCCTGACTATATTCCTGATGAATTAATGGAAATAGCTGAATATAAAGCTAATAAATCTGGAATTATTTTAGAAGATGCTGCTAAAGAAATTCTTTATAAAAAAGTAGTAGAAGTTTACAGAAATAGAAATAACCAATTTGGTAATGCTAGATATATCAATGGTATTGTTGAAGAATCTAAGCAAAACATGGGTTTAAGATTAATGAAAAACCATGAGAATTTAAGTAAATTGGGCAAAGATAAATTATCTACGATTACAAAAGATGATGTTCAAAGAGCATTTAGAGAAACTGAAGGAAAACGAGCCGTTCTGCCTATTGACGATGCTTTATTCAATGAAACACTCAAAGAATTGCATGAATTAGTAGGAATGGATAATATCAAGCAAGAAGTCCAAGAAACAGCTAAACTGGTAAAATATTATCGTGAAATAGGTAAGGATATTAAAAAATCATTCTCTCTACATACAGTTTTTAAAGGAAATCCAGGAACAGGTAAAACTACTGTTGCGAGAATTATTGTAAAAATATACAAAGCATTAGGAATTCTTGAAAGAGGACATCTCGTAGAAGTAGAAAGGAAAGACTTAGTTGCTGGTTTTTCTGGTCAAACGGCCATTAAAACGGGAGAAATGATTGAAGCATCTAGAGGTGGCGGTCTCTTTATAGATGAAGCCTATTCATTGACTTCTTCTAATGATGGCTTTGGAAAAGAAGCGGTTGAAACACTCTTAAAACAAATGGAAGATTTGAGAGGAGAATTTATGGTGATTGTAGCAGGTTATCCTAATGAAATGGATCAATTCCTTGAAGCTAATCCAGGATTAATGTCTCGTTTTGATAAGCAATTTATCTTTAATGATTATACTGCAAGTGAATTGTATGAAATCGCTCTAGTTATGCTTGATTTTGAAGATTTAAAACTCAATAAAAAAGCCAATGAAGTTTTGAAGAAATATATTAATAGCTTAATTGGTAATAAGCATAAATATTTTGGAAATGCTAGAACGATTAGAAAAATAGTAGCAGAAATCGTTAAAAATCAAAACTTGAGAATGGCTTAATAGTGTTAGTTGGTACTAACCATAGCGTTACAGGGTTTTGCCTTTCAAGAA
>JAHDBK010000574.1 GCA_020630455.1 Saprospiraceae bacterium | reverse complement strand
TGCTGTAGCTATGATTGAGAAAACAAAACTTAAAACAATGGCTTGTACTTTCATTATTATTATAAATTATTAATTAAAAAATTATTGACACAAATATATTTTAAATATATAGCATTATCTTATTTTTTAATATTATTTAACATCTAATAACAAAGTTTTATAAAAGAGCCTATTTAAAATTACATTTCAATATCAACTATGACTTGTGTAGCATCATTATATAATTGTTGGGCATCGCCTTCAGTCTTCATAGCAAAGACAGCTCTTTCACAAGTGTGAAGAATAGACATAAAGCGTTGTATATGTTCTTCTTGAGCACCTGATTCTGTTAAATGTTGTTCTACATTATTTTTACTTAATTTAGATCCTGTAATATTAAACTTGTCTTTTACATACCCAATCATCACTTTAGATAAATTATCATAAAAAGAACGATAGTCCCCTTTATCTAACAAATCTTTAGAAGTTGACAATCTTTGTTTGGCTACTTTTTGTGCATTTTTTCTTTTTTCCTCTACTACATCAATTTCAGGTAAATTATTAATATAATTTTTATATAAAAAAGCTACAATTGCTAATAAAATTGGAATTAATATACCTAAATAAAAAAGAAGAGTTCCTACAAATTGCTTGGGTTGAATAATTGTTAATGAAGTTTTTAAAGGATTTAAAGGAGGTATTTCTTTCACTTCTTCTACAGGTTTAACATTAACATTAGCATTATTTACACCCCTAGTAATAGATAAATGAATGGTATCTGTTGGAATAGATTCAAATTGATTTTCTATTGGATTAAAATATGTAAATTCAGGTACGATATCATATTCTCCAGCATATTTTGGTAGAATAATATATTTAAACATTTTTTGACCATATAATACACCATTAATTTCTCCTGATTGTTCATCTACTAAATCTGGTTCATATACCGTAAAAGTATCCGATAAGACCAATTCTGGGGCAATTACTCTATTAACATCCCCTTCTCCTTCAAGAGTTACAAACATGGTAACAGCATCATCAGTAGTAGCTTTATTATTCACTACTTGAATTCTAGCATTGAATGAATTACCTACAGCCCCTGTAAAGGTTGAAGGGACAGGCGAAGGCAATGGGTTTACTTTAATATTTACAATATCTGAATTAATAACTTTAGACTCTGTAGGTCTTAAAAAAGTGAAAGGACTATTATTTGCAGCTCCTTGAATAGGGACGGCAATTCGTAATGAAACAGAAGGAATTTCAATATCGCCAGACTGTTGAGGATATAAAGCAAGTCTCTTGATGATTTTAGTATTATATTGTTTACCATTAACCACTTCTTGTCTTTGAATTCCATCAAATCTTCTTATTTGGTGAGCATAGAATCCATCATAATTACTTTCATTAATAATATTGAAGCGGTCTACTGCACCTTCGTAATATACTTTATAATCCAAGTTAATCTGCTGTCCTGGTACAGCTTCAAAGGTCGAGGGAATTAATTTTAAAAAATAATCTTCTTGTGTATTAGTTTGACTAGAAGGGTCAGGCTTTATTACTCTTACCTTTATAGGTTTGGTTTTATATAGTTTATTGGACACTTTTATTGAGGCTGGACCAATTGTTAATACTCCTTCTTTCTGAGGAGATAAATAAACGGAATACGTGGTACTCGTTTCCCATTGTCCATTAAAATTAGACGACTTAAAACTAGAATTAATACCACTTAATTGTTTGAAATTAGAGAAAGAAGGTGCTTTAAATTGGTCTCCTTTAGCATTTTTTAATACAAAAGAAACTTGAAAATTTTTACCTAATATCACTTGTTGAGCCGTAGAAACTGCTTCAAAAGTAACAGGTTGTTGTGCTTGAATTGTATCTGCCCAAAACAATAAGAGAAAAACAATTAGATATGTAGACAAGCTCTTTCTCATACTCGATATGTTTTTCTTTTTTTACTATATTTACTAGGAATATCTCTAGGAATGACTTTTGGAAAATCATCTATTTCTACATCCCAGAAAGAATCCCACATATCTTGATAAGAAGATTGCTTTGGTGTTTTATAGCCTTCTTTAACATGAATATTCTTCATCGAAGTTCTGTAATAGTCAGTACCTACCTGAATACTTGCTTCTGGTAAAATGACTAGTCCTTCATCATTGGCTTTGACATAAAATGTAAAGGTTTTTTCAAATGACATTTCTCCATTAATAAAATAAGAAGAAGTGGATACGGTAGGACCATTTACAATTTCTAATCCTATTAATTCCCCTTTATCAAAAGAACTCGCATTTTTATTTATTTTATATTCAATACTAAATACTTCATTCGGAGCAACTGAATCAGGAGCATGAACAACAAATGATACCTTTTGAGCAAAAAGTCCATTCATTAAAAAGAAAAAAAAGAATATTAAATAGTATCTCATGTATTTTATTATTAATATAATAGACGTTATTACGAAAAATTGATTATAGCTAAATTGTCTTTTTAATTATATTCTTCGTTATTCCTCTCAACCATAGCTATGGCTATGGTTTTCGAGTAATGCCTCGACTATAACTAAAAATACTATTTTATCTTTCATAAAAA
>JAHDBK010000573.1 GCA_020630455.1 Saprospiraceae bacterium | reverse complement strand
CTCAGAATAGAGATGTTTATTTTCTTTTTTAAATTCTTACCTCGTGAGCAAAGAGTATGATGCATAACGGATAATGATACCCAGCGTCTCCGACGAAGGAGGATATGCTGTGGTATCTATTGTTATATGCCGGTCTTCCTTCACATGTTGACAAATACGTGTTGGGTAAAAAGTGATTGAGGAGCACTAATTAAATTTATATCAAATTTTAGCGATGGCTCCACTCTCGAACTAGCATTATGTATTCTAAAGGAAATTTGCCATCCTTCATCTAGGGAAACGATAAGAGTAGTTTTAGATTCTTTTTTAAAGACAACTTCGATAAGTCTTGAAGGCAATTTCAACTTTTGAAGTTTGGCTTTGGGCTTAATTTTTTGAAAAGATTGGTTTAAAGTACCATGTATATTATATGCTTGTATTTCTACCTTGCTTTTTCCCTTTATAACTTTGTAGAAGTCTTTCGTTCCTATTAAATATTGAACTAGATTTTCAGCAACAGTTGAATGATTGTTCTTGTCTAATCTAATCAGTTCTTTTTTGAAAGCTTCAAGAATCGGAACATAAACTACGTCATGCATATTTTTTATGGTATTCCATTTAGTACCTTTGTCCTTAGCTTTTATGTCACTTAGCATCTGAAAAATTGGGTTTATTTCTTCAAAGTACTTTTCAGAGCAACTATGATTCAACCATTTTTGTCCGAAGTTTATTTTAGCTGACAGTCTAGAATGTTTAACTGCTTTGTGATTGTTTTTGGCAGAAATACCTATTTCCCATTTCTGTTCTGAACGAATAGTTAGAACATCTCTAACATCACCAGACT
Organism: Saprospiraceae bacterium; assembly: GCA_020630455.1. Classification (GTDB taxonomy): domain Bacteria; phylum Bacteroidota; class Bacteroidia; order Chitinophagales; family Saprospiraceae; genus JAHDCE01. The sequence goes on along the minus strand of JAHDBK010000573.1, from coordinate 1,758 downwards.
GTCCTTCTTTATCACTTACAATTTCAAGAACCAATTCATCTTTTTCATTAATAGCGTTAGTAAGTCTTGGCTCTATATCAATTAAAAAATTTATTGCAGCACTTGATGAAATTCTAAAGTTAGATTGTTCTTCTTTTGAAAAGTTTATGAAGTAATTTCTAGCTATTTTAAATGACTTATTTTCGTGGATTCTTACTCTTGTCTGAATTTTAAGTTTCTCATAAAACTCAATTAGTAGGGAGTATTCAAAAGCTTTACCATTTATAGTTTGTGATGCCATTATAGAGAAATCATTTGAGGTTGTTTTAGACCTAGTTTTTTGGAATCACTTTTTCTGCTGGGTTCAAGTTGAGTTTTAATTGCTTGTGCTAAATGTTTTGCTAATCTAACAGGAACAGCGTTGCCAATCATTTTATAACCTGCTGCAACATGGGAATAAACAAACTCAAAATTATCGGGAAAAGTTTGAATTCTTGCACATTCACGAATAGATAATCTCCTGTATAAATGTTCAGAGCCTGGTACAAATTCTCGTTTATTTTGTTCAATGAATTTCATTTTAGGAGCTTGAGGATGAAGTGGAGCATGTCTTCCACCAGCTTGAATAGTGAAAGATTGTTCATCCCAACTTCTAACTCTATTTCTTGACATAAACATAGATGAGAATCCACCTATCATATATTCATGGTTCAAAACATCACACTGATTACCATTTGTTCTGTTGTTGGGAAGAGCTGGTAAAGCATTATGCTTTAAATCTCCAATTGCTGATTCCAAATTTATTTTATCTTCTCTTGGATTTGGGAATTTGAATTTTTTATTCAAGTCTTTTCTCAAGCCAATAAAGAATACTCTTTTTCTATCTTGTGGTACGCCAAAATCTGATGCGTTTAAGAGCTTGAAGGATAATTCATATCCTATTCCTGCATTTCTAAACATTTCTTTTATGTTCTTCAAGGCTTCTGCATGTCTAGGTTGAAGCATACCACTGACATTTTCTGCCAGAAAAAATCTTGGTTGTTTAGCTTCCAAGATTCTAATGAAGTCATAAAAAAGTTGTCCCCGTTTATCTTTGATTCCCCTCAAGGCACCAGCTTCACTCCAGCTTTGACAAGGTGGACCTCCTATGATACCATCACATTCTGGAACTTCTTCAGATTCAATCTTTACGATACTTCGCCTGTCTAATACTGTTTTGCGATGATTCTTCTCATAAGTTGCCCAAATATCTTTATCATATTCATTTGCCCAAACGACATTGTATCCTGCTTGTTCAAAACCTAGGTCTAAGCCTCCTGCACCTGCAAAAAATGATACTATCTTCATGTCAATGGATTTTGATTCTTATTTCTTAAATAATTTGCTTTTTTTTCTGCAACAAGTAAAAGTTCGTGACTACAATTAGTTTCATAGATTATTTTTCCAATGGAGTCAGTAATATACTCACGACGAACCTTTTCAAATTCCAGTTGTAATGCTTCAGCTAGAGACTTTAATCTTTTTGAATCAAATTCTCTGATACCATTTTCGATTTTACTGAGGTTTGCCGAATCCAAATCAAGCTGTGCGGCAAGTTTTGTCAAAGTAAGCCCTTTTTCTTTTCTCGACTTCCGTATGAATTCACCAAATGTGGTTTGTTTTTGACTTGTCATCATTTGACAAATATAAGATATCTTAATTTGATTCCTTCATTTTTTTTTGACTGGCATATAACGTGTAGATGATACTCAGTGTAGACGTGAGTCTATGCTGTAGTAT
>JAHDBK010000024.1 GCA_020630455.1 Saprospiraceae bacterium | reverse complement strand
CATTCAAAAAAAAATCTCAAGAAGTATTTAAAGAGTCTGTTATAAAAGGAAGAACTATAATACATGTGAGTCATTCTTTGCAAACTATTAAAGATCATTGTCAACGTGTTTTGTTATTAGATAAAAGTATTCCTAAAATGTTGGGAAGTGTAGATGAAGTAATGCCAGAATATAAAAAGTTGTTTGTAAAAAAAACTAGTCAACCCAAACTATCAAAAAAATGAGTACTCAAAAAACCTTTTTGTTTGTCATTGGGATGCACCGAAGTGGTACATCGGCATTGACAGGCTGCTTAAATAAGCTAGGTTTAACTATTGGGAAAAAAATAATTCCTCCTAGTTTTGACAATAAAAAAGGCTTTTTTGAAAATAGATTAATCTGTAATTTAAATGATACTATTCTAAATTATTTCGGCATTTCGTGGGCCTCAGTTAAGGCACTACCTGAAAATTGGATTGAAGATGATAAAATTCCTGATTTCTTGGAAACTGCTTATAGTATAATCAAGAATGAATTTGAAGAATATGAAGATATTATTCTTATTAAAGATCCAAGAATATCATTACTGTTGCCATTTTGGTGCAAAGTTGTAGATATTTTTGAAGGAATACCGAAAGTGATCATCTCTTTGAGGAATCCAGAAAAAATTGTATCATCTTTAAAGACACGTAATCATATCCCCAAAAACAAAGCATATATTTTATGGTATAACTATATATCAAATGCGGAAAGATACAGTAGAGATATAGAAAGATTTTTTATAGACTTTAATGAATTAAGAACTAAACCTATTGAAGTATTAAGCAAATGCTGTAAGCATTTTGCTTTAGATTTGGAGAAAAATATAGCTATTCAAGAAAAAGCTATTTCAAATTTCATTGATAAAAAAAATAACGGTGCTTCTGATAATTCGAAAAGTAAGTATTCTTTGCCGCAACAATTTATTAAATTCCATAACACCCTTTTGAAATTTAGACAAAATCTCCATTCAAAAACGACAAAAGCACAAATTGAAAAAATAAACCTAGAAATAAAACAGCAGATTGATTTTTACTACAAAGGTATTGTAAATGATGTTGTATATTTTTCAGAATGTTACTTCAGTTATGAATCTAGAGTAACATATACTCAGAAAAATCTAGCTCACAAAGGTTCAGTAGAAGTAAATATTGATTTAAAAAATATGCCCCTGTAAATAACATTATTTTTAAACCTTCCAATACATTGAGCCACATCAAAGTAAAATCAATAGAACTTACTTTAGATGATAAAAATGTTGAAAAACTAGATGTTGAAATAATAAAGCCAATACTTGAACATGGCAATGATTATATCATTAACCAAGACACTTACTTAAACCTAAACTTATCTAAGTATGAGGGTTCAACTAGCCTATACATAGAGATAGAGTATGTTTCTTTCAACAAAAGTACGACCAATAGCATAGAGCTCGTTAGTCAAAATATAAAAGATTGGTTCTACGAAAAAATAGAAAATTCTAACTCGTCTATCCAAGAATATGAAAAAAAATTAAATAACCATGAACAGTTCATGTTAGAAAAAGAGACGATGCTAAAAAAAGAACAAGATTATAATTCTAAGCTCTCCACAGAAATATCTAGCCTAAAGGTGAAGCATCAAGAACAGCAAACTGTTCTTGACCAAACCAATTTAGCGATTAAAGATGTAATGGCCAATAATCAAGAACAAGTTGAGGCACTCAAAAATGAAATGAAGATGATTCTTGAGAAGGAAAAAGAAATCATAAAAAATCAATATGAACTAGAACAGCAGATTTACATCGCAAATGATTATAAAAATAAACTTTCTAAAAAAGAACAAGAATTAACGCTTGCAAGCGATAACCTAAAAAACCTTCAAGAACTCATCAATCTGAAAAACAAAGAGCTTTTTGAAAAAGAAAGACTAATTGATAAATTAAAAATCAATTCTGAAAACCTTTCTGATAAATTAACCAACTTAGAAAGTAAATCTCAAGATAAATCTGCTCCGAAAGACAATTCGAGTGAGTTATATGAAAAACTATTAGCTAAAGAATCTCAAATTTCAACACTTAAAGTTCAAATTGAACAGAAAGAAGAAGAAAAAGCTTCTATTGAACAACTTCTTCAAGTTATCTTAAACGAATTAAATGCTCGCGAAAGTCTTATTGCCGAAAAGGTTGATGCAATAGACGCTAACCAAAAACAAATACAAGAACTTACTCATTACATCGAGCTTAAAAATAATACCATAAATGGTAAAGTTTCTGAAATTCAGAACCTTAAAAATGACTTAAACTCAACCCTTACTCAAAGCCAAATTCATCAAAATGAATTGGCTATACAGGTAAAACAATTAGATACATTACAAAGTCTTTTACAATCAAGCGAAGACCTTATCCACGAGCAACATCGTGAAATTAATTTGCTCAAAACGAATGTTCTTTCTTTAGAAAATGATTACAAAACTGTTCATTCTTCCCTGAGTTTCAAAACAGGATGGGCAGTTACAGCACCTTTCAGATGGGTTTATAACTTGTTAAGTAAAAATCAACCGATCAATCAATCTAAAACTTGGCTTTGGTTACAATTCCTAAGTAGTAGTATCACTCAGCCTGGAGCATTTTTAAAGAATATCAATGCTAAAAATATTGGAACCTTACGAAAAGCACTCAATACAGAACCACCAACAATGATAGTTGGAAATCTGAAAAACTTACTTAACGATGCTCCACCAGAATCTTCACATCAACAAGAAATATCAACTATTTCTAATATTACGCCGATTCAAACTAATAGTACTCCATTAGAATCAAACGATTCCACTTTAAATTTAGATGATTCAACTCCAATTCGACGTTCTTCGCTCAAACAAAAAGTACTTTTTGTTTCGCCACACCTTCCTGACTATGACGAGTCAAGTGGAGGTAAAAGAGCAACTCGTATGCTAGAGTTGCTTGCGCAAGAATGCGATGTTTATGTTTATACACAAGGAAATGCACCTTTAAAACATATTAAAAAACTCTCTGAAGTTGGTGCGATTGTTATCCGCACCAGCGATATCAATCAATTACGTCGTCGCATCCACCACTTAGATGCAATTATTTTTGCTTGGTATTATAGTATTTTTGACTATTCTCGCTTGTTAGAACTTTATCCAGATGCAAAAATCATTGTTGACTCTGTAGATGTACACTGGGTAAGAGAAGAACGTTCCATTGGTATTTGGGAAGGTTTGACACCTGAAAAAGTAGCTCAAAACAAGACTTACGAAATTGATGCTTATAAAAAAGCAGATATTATTTGGACAGTTACAGAAAACGATAAGCAAGCTGTTTTAAAAGAAATTCCAACCGCTGATATTCGAGTCGTCTCGAATATCCATACGCATATAAAAGACGAATATCAAGACTCCAATAATAATAACCTACTTTTTATAGGAGGGTATAATCACTACCCCAATATTTCAGCAATTAAACTGTTAGCCACTGAAATTTTCCCAAAGATAAGAAAACAAGTTCCAGATGCCACTTTGACGATTGCTGGTTCAAAAGCACCAGAAGAAGTCATCGAATTAGGTAAACTACCTGGCGTGATCTACAAAGGTTATATCGAAGAAGCTGATATGGATGCGCTTTATGAGAACACCTTTGCAACAGTATCTCCTCTTCTTGCAGGTGCTGGTATAAAAGGTAAAATTTGTGAATCCATTTCATATATGACTCCTGTAGTAACTAATGCAATTGGTAACGAAGGAATTGATTTAATAAATCTAGAAGATGGAATAATCACAGACAACTACGATGAGATGTCAAATCTCATCGTCCGAGCACTCAAACGAGAATTTGACATGACAAGTATGACCAAAAAAGCACAAGATAAACTGCATGACTTGGTTGGTCCTGAAATTGTCAAACAAAGAATGCTTTCTTCCATCTTACCCGAAGTTTCAATTTGCATCGTAACTTGGAACAGATTAGAATTACTAAAACGTTGCATAGAATCTGTAGAAGGAAACACCAATTATCCATATTATAAAATCCTTGTACATTCCAACGGTTGCGAAGACGGAACACAACAATACTTAGAAGCTGCATCAAAAATAAATCCACGCATCGTCCCTATTTTATCCAAAACTAATGATGTTTTTGTGATACCAAATAACAAAATGATGATGCAATTTCCTGATAATGATGTAGTTTTGCTCAATAATGATACTTATGTAACGCCCAATTGGTTGACAGAACTCTACAACGCTGCCTATTCGTCTAGCGACATAGGCATCTCAGGTTCAAAAATATTATACCCCGACGGTCGATTACAAGAATTTGGATCAGAATTATACGAAAATGGTTCAGGTAAAAATATCGGCAAATGGGACGAAAACCCCAATAAACCCGAATATAGTAAGCAAACCTTTGTAGGTTACGTATCTGGCTGTTCGATGTATATCAAACGAAGTACTATCAAGCAGATTGGCGTCTTTGACGAGCAATTTCATCCTTGCTACTGTGAAGATAGTGACTACTGCTACACCGCTTGGGAAAATAATATACAAACAGTCGTTTCCCCAAGAAGTGTCATTTATCACGACGAAGGCGGCACCTCAGGTACCGACACGAGTAAGGGATTTAAAAAGTATCAAGAAGTAAATTTTGAAAAATTCTTAGGTAAACACAAAGTTAACTTAGGCAAGATTGCAGATAAAATTAAAGGATTGAATTGATAAATGAAAACGGAGAAAACACACTACGATAGTTTTATTTTCACGCATATCCCCAAATGTGGGGGTACTAGTTTTAGGAAATACATCAATGATGCTGCACTGGCTAGTGGTATCAATAAAGAAGAAATTTATATTCCTGGGTTCAATGGTTTGGGCAATAATAAGAATATTATCAATTTACCAAAAGCTGAAATCAGTCAAATCCGACAAAAGCCTATAAAAATACTAGCGAATCACGCATATTTTAATGTACATAAAGAATACGAACTAAATATTCAAAATCCATTTTACTATACTATACTGCGTGAACCCGTAGCAAGATTTGTTTCGCACTACAACTTTTTTTATTATAAAAATGGCTACGACGACTGCAAAGGTATCAGTCTAAATGATTTGCCTGAAGAAAAGTTGCTCAAATTGCTACAATTATTATCCAATATTCAGGTAAAATATTTGTCCAACATTAAGCATATAAAAATAGTTGGCTATGACAACATGCTAAAACTAGCTAAGTACAATTTGCTTTATGAATATCCTGCCTTTGCTATTTTGGAAGATATGGAATTAAGCCTTACCATATTGCAACAAGAAACACCATCTGATTTACTTCAGTTTTCCGAAAAATTTCCTGTACAAAATAGCTATAGCAAAAAATCAAAAGAACCAATTGCAGAGCCCATTCTCGAAAAAATTCGAGCATACAATGCTTATGATATAGAACTCTATAATTTTGGAAAAAAACATATCGAAAAAAGAAGTTTCGCTCTTGCTGAGTCTAATTAACATATTATGTTTTGTCCTTCTTTGACAAATTTCGTGTTCCATTCAAAATAAAAGAGAGAACGACCGCAGGAAGTGAACGATTTTAGATTTGAATGGAAATATTTTCACGGAAAAAGTCAAAGGACATGTTTTTAATATACAAAAAATATTTCACAAAAAATAATAAGGAATCTTCTGGTTTCTTACTTTAATATAATTACATAAATCTTATATCGAAAAAATGAAAAATAATCTACTTTTAATAATATTATGCGTCCTATGCTTGGCATCATGTCGACCTTCTCCTGAAAAAGAAAATTCAAAGAATAAGGCTACAACTACCAAAACAAACAAAGCGCCAAATAATAAAGCTAACCAGCAAACTAAAAATAATAAGAACAACAAATCATCCATTTATAATTGGGACGGCAATAAATGGAATAAGTTGCCCGGAGGAGGCTATTACGATATTCAACCTACCAAATCAAAAACCTTATGGGCTTTGCAAGATAACAAATCAAGTAAAGGTAAAATCATGAAATGGAATGGACAGAAATGGTCTTGGTTGAAAGGTGAAGGTTATACTCAAATACATCCCATAAACGATAATGTTATTTGGGCTTTGCAAAATAATAAAAAAGAAAATGGTAAGGTGATGAAATGGAATGGGCAAAAGTGGTCTTGGTTGAAAGGCAAAAACAATACGCACATATATCCTGTAAATGAAAATGTGATCTGGACATTGCAAAATAATAAGAATGGTAATGGCCGGGTCATGAAATGGAATGGGCAAAAGTGGTCTTGGTTGAAAGGTGAAGGTAATAAAGTACTTTTCCCAATAAACGATAAGGTGGTATGGACAATTCAAGACAATAACAAAAATAAAGGTAAAATCATGAAATGGAATGGGCAAAAGTGGTCTTGGCTTCCTGATGATGGATTTAAAGAAATATACCCAATAAACGCTAATATAGTTTGGGCAATTAAAGATACTAAAGATGAAAAAAACAAAATCATGAAATGGGATGGGCAAAAATGGTCTTGGTTAAAAGGTTCAGGATATTCTGCCCTTTCAGGAGGAACTAAAAACAGTATATATGCCATACAAAATAGTAAGAACTCCAAAAATAAAATCATGAAATGGGATGGGCAAAAATGGTCTTGGCTAAAGGGTGATGGCTTTAAATCTCTTAATATTGAAAACAATCAAATATGGGCAGTAAAATAGTCCTCTTTTTCCTAGGTATAATATAACATTTATGTTATATTATCTATTTCCTTATTTTTAATTGTGGACGTTTTTGTGTTAAAACGTCCACAATTAATTTCAAAACTTAATTACCCCCAAATCATTCTTTTTGAACATGTCATTCTCTAAAAAATACTACATAGTTTGGCTTCTAATATATAGCTTTATATGTGCTAGTATTTTGCATACTTCTCCTTCTTTTGATGGGGCAATGAACTTATTACCAGCAAAAAACTTAGTCTTATTTGGAAATTATTATTCGTATTTTTTTGAAGAATATTTCATACAACCCATACAAACTAGAGCTACACTACAACTACCTGCTATATTATTTATGTGGATAGGAGGAGTTAGTTATTTTACGGCTCTAATCCCATCCGCATTGTATACATTTTTCTATATCTTTTTTACAGAAAAGCTTGTACGCAAAATCAGTGGAAAATTTAACTACTATATACTTCCACTATTTCTATGTATTCCTTTATTTTTTTATATAGGTTTACGAGGTTGGGGAGAAGTTATTACTTATTTTTTTATAGTATCCGCACTCATTTATTGGTACAAAATACTAGAATACGATACTAAAAATAATATCCCCTATATCTTATTTGGAGTATTTATAGGTCTAGCTCTAGTCACTAAAACTGTAGCTCTTATTACACTACCTGCCTTTCTGGGAGCATTATTTTTTCAATTCTTAATAGAAAGAAAAATTCGAAGGCAATATATTGTTTCAATAATAAGTATATTCATTCCTATTTTATTGTATGAGCTTGTCCGTATCGGACTTATGGGTATTGATGACTATACCTCATGGTGGAATAGTCAATCTCAACAAATTGCTCATCAAGCTGGTGTTTCAACTAATACTAATAATCAAGTGGTTGAGAAAGGTTTTTTTCAACGAATATCAACCTTTTTTTCAACTTTCATTTTACATATCAAAATAACTGCTTCTCATGCTAGAATTCCATCTGTTTTACTCATTTTTTATTTTTTAATACCAGTAGTCAGTACCCTTATTTATATTAAGAAGCCTAGTGTAAAAAAGCCTGATAGGATAATCTTATCCTTTATGGTTCTTTTAATAATTGGTTATTTAGCATGGTGGCTTTTTATATCTCCAACTTATAAAGTTGCAGATGTAGGAAAATTTCGTCGTATCCTTCCTGCTTTTTTGATGAATACATTTCTGATAGCTTTTTTCTTACAAGAAAACTTCAAAATAAGAAATAAATTTTCGCTCAAAAGTATAAGTACTTGGATAATTCTTCTCATTTGTGTTTTTTCTGGATTGAATAATAGTCATCGCTTATTAGAAATTATATGGCCTGATAAAACACAAATTGTCGATACTTCTAAGATTAAAACGCTCAATGAATTACCCGAAGAAGCTAATATTTATGGAATGTCATTTCGTCAAAATCCTCAAATTGCCTTCCTATACAAAAAGTATTTTCATGATATATGGAAACATGAATTAGATTCGATAGCCAAACACCCACACTCATATCTACTTAGAGATAGATATTCCAGCGAGCAAGAAACACTTTCAGAACTATTGGATATATTTAAACACGATACTATCATCCATTTGGATACCATGTTCTTAAATCCTTTTGAAGTCTTTAAATTAAATGGTTTAAAAGAGGATATTAACAAAATTGACGCTATTGAATTAGAAACCTGCCTTCAAGGGGAACAGATAAGAAATTACCCACACACTTTAGGAAAAATACCTATAGACTCAATTGCTTATGAAAAAAATAAAGGATGGAACTGGGCAACGCCTAGATTTGGTGCTTTAATGGCAGAAGGAAACTATTCTTTATTAAAGTTAAAATTAATGTATTCCCCAATAAATAAATATAAAAGTAAAAATAAGAAGCTGACAATTTATTACAACGATAATGATATTGGAAGTTTTGATTTATGGAAAGGAATAAATGAATTGAATATACCTATTCCGACTTCCCTTCAAAATATTGAAGGCGATGAAGAACTCTTCATTGATTTAAATACAGAACTGTCAGGTTCATCATCAAAATATTATGGTGTAATAATAAATGCTGTGTGTTTAGTTGATATACCTTTGGATACTATTAATTTTGAAGTAGAAACATTTCGTGTAAATGCAAAAAAACGTTTGTGGATAGATTTCAAAAAACCTTCTAATGACCTTAAAGAACTTAAAATTTATGCTGGAGGGCATTTTGTTCCGCTAAATATTGCTGATAATGATACGGTTTTATTTGGTATGTCTGAGCAATTACAAGAAGCTAAAGAGTTTACAATTTTCTTTGTGAACGAAGCTGATAATTACAAAAGTAGAACTTACAATTTACTTTATGATAAAGATTCAAATACAATTTCTTTAAAAAGATAATAGGTTATCAGCCTTTCACTTTTACAAAAAAAAGCAAAAAACCATATATGGATTTAATCAAATCTAAATTTATATCTAATGCAATATTATTAGTATTCGGCATCATACTAATATATCTACCTGTTAGTTCTTTTATTGAAAACAAAGTTACACTAAGCAGAATTTTTTCAGATATACTTCTTCATACGATCGCTGAAGTTTTTATATATGCGCTACTTAGTTTTATACTCTACAAATTTATCCCCAAGTACAAATTAATCGTTGCCAGTATTCCTGTAGTTATTTATTGTAGAAATCACTCTATTCTTATCCCCTTAATCTGTGTTATAGCATTCTATTTTCAAATCTTACTATTAGGAAAATTTCTTTATGATTCTTTTAAAGTTAAACTAAAATTATTTGATAGTAAATATCCTATTTGGATTGGACTAGGATTCTTAATTTGGCCATTAATTGTATTAATATTCCATCTAATTCCTTTTCAAAATGATATAGTAGCACTACGAATTTTAGCCGCAAGTCTCCTTTGCATTTTAGTTTATTTTAACCGGTCTTTTATTAGAGAAATATCTTTAAAACATTATGAAAATATAGAATATTATGGAATAAAATCCATAGTAATATTTATAACCTTATTTAGCTTCTTTGCACTATGTGCAAAATCTAACGCTTGTTTATCATTTGATAGCATATGGTATGGTATGAGAAGCGAATATGTTCTATTAGGTGAACATACGATTTATGACAATCTAGGCTATACGGGCTTTGTCCATTATTATCCTAAATTATGGGAAATTATCAATTTACCTTTTAGCGGTTTAGATTATTCTTTCTTATATGTCTCTACTACTGTTTGTTTTGGAATTTTCATGTTAATAGTTCTTTATTATCTCAGTCAAATAGACAAAGAATCTACGCTATTCAATAATTTTTTAGTTGTAGCTTCGGTCTTTTCAATACCAGCTATCGTAAATCTAGCAACATCGGCTAAACCAGATATATTTTGCTCTTTTATGTTTGTCTTTTCCATTTTAGCATTAGTTGATTTAAGAAACACTGATAAAGAGCGACAATTCAATTTAATTCTGTTTTCGCTGATGTGTTTTTCAATGTCTTGTATTACAAAATTTTCTGCGTGGGGATATGCCCCATTTTATATCATATATTTTCTATATCAAATATTTAATATCCGTCCAAAACTTAGATTTAGCTTTTCTTCCATCCCTTATATTTTTTGTCTATTATTAATCATTCTAGTACTTTTAAGAAATGTCTTAATTACAGGGATGCCAGCTCCATTGTTTACTTCAATCTGGGAAAGTTTAGGATTTGCTTGGAAATACCCTTTTATTGGAAGGGTTGATCCTATGGTTCATCATAGTTTTGATTTAAACATTCCAAACCATCTAAAAAAACTATACACTTATATATTTCGTCCAGGAGATTTTTCAACTGCTTTTTGGGTCGGTAATAGTTTAATTTTTCTCATGCTTTTTGTTTTTTCAAAAAAACAAATGCTAAAATCCGTCTTATTTTGGATCTCACTCCTTGCTTTCATTCTTATTTTCATTAGACCGAATATAAGAGAATATCAAGACGGTAACTACTTTATAATCCCTTTGGTTTTAATACTTGTTGCTGGTGCAACAAAATTAAAAAAGCTTAACGCAATAGGTATAATTCTAATATTGTTTATTACCTCTTTTCAGTTTATTTTAAATTTTAGCTTGAATTCTTCTTGGAAAGTAGGAGTGAAAAAATTTGACTTTTCACTTGTTAATCCTGTCAATACAGACCAATCACAACTTCCATTGACAAAAGATTTAATTAAAATAAATAAAATTTTCACTGAATTTGAGCAAAAAAATGGAAAAGCACCTAGAGTAATAGATGCCACAGGTCTAGATAGACGATTAACTAGAAGACTGGATGCAAGACTTGAAACTATAAAAACTCTATGTAGTCCCTATTTAGGAAGCAGGTCTGTTTGTATAAATGATAAGAACTTTCTAGAGTATTTAAAATGGATTAATGCTGACTTTTTATTTATTAATAAGAATAAATACGACAAACTAGGTATCGCAAATGGAGAATATACGTTTATTGATTTATTGAGATATACTAATACTAGCAAAGATCATTCTTTTAAAAACACAAAATTAATATCTCTTGAAGATATTAAAAATAATAAAAATATAATTCAAGACTTAACAGCTAATTATAATAAGTTTAAGAAAAAATTTATCATTAATAATCCTAAACTGATTGCAAATTTAAAAAAGAAAACTTCTGCCAAAAACTTTGTCGCTACTCCAGTAAATCCATCAAAAGTTAAATTAAATTTTTCTCAAAACTCAAAAAATAAAACAATACACTTTGTAAAAAAACCTTATTTTAAAGCATCTGTAAACTATTTTATAAATAAGAAAAAGAAACACTTTGTCATTCCTGAATTTTGGGATGCAGCAAAGTTCAGAGTAGAAAAAATTTATACCATAAACGATTCACCTGTTTACCAAAGCAAGGATAATAAATTCACTATGATGGTAAAAAACAATTCTGAACTCATAATCGTTAATAATAACTTAAAAATCGATAAAACGAAACAGAAAAAATACAATGATCAGATTTTCAATATCGTAAACCAATCACCTTTAAAATTCTAATACAATATTTGTAGATGGCTTCTGTTAATGGTATTTACCTATCTATTATATCCCCTGTTTACTACGGCGAAAAGCTTGTAGATAAACTGGTATCTGAAATTGAAAAAAATGTTATTCCTATAACAGATAATTATGAAATCATCTTAGTTGAGGACCATAGCCCTGATAAGTCTTGGGAAGCTATACATACTATTTGTTCTAAGAATCCAAATGTCAAAGGTATCAAACTAAGTCGCAATTTTGGACAACACTATGCTATCACGGCTGGTCTAGAGCATGCCCGAGGAGAATGGATTATTGTAATGGATTGCGATTTGCAAGATAGACCCGACCAAATTCCAAAGCTATTTGAAAAAACAAAAGAAGGTTATGATTTAATCTTGGCTAGAAGAACCGTACGAATGGATAGTCCCTTAAAAAAATTGTCTTCTGTCTTATTTTATAAATTATTTGGCTATCTAACAGATACTGAGCAGGACCCTACAATAGCCAATTTTGGCGTTTATCGCCGAAATGTAATTGAGGCAATACTCTCTATGAAAGATCATATCCGATATTTTCCAACAATGTCACAATGGGTTGGATTCAACAAAGCATATATTGATGTTGAACATGGAGAAAGAGAAGAAGGCACGAGTACTTATTCTTGGAAAAGGTTGATTAAATTGGCCATAAATAATATCATTGCATTCTCCTTAAAACCGCTTCGTATAACTGTCCAAATTGGGCTAACTATTTCTATCATTTCAGCAGTCATGGGTATTTTCTATTTACTTCGTTATCTCTTAGGACATACAACTGTTTCTGGTTTTACCAGCCTTATTATCTCTGTTTGGTTTTTGGCTGGCATTATCATTTTTATTTTAGGAATAATCGGAATGTACCTTGGCAAAGTCTTTGAGAAAGTTAAAGATAGACCTATTTATATTATTGAAAATAAAGTGAATTTATAAAAAGTGGAAGTAAAGCATTTAGTTTGGGATTCAAATTTTTTTGGTTTGAAAATTGGTAAAATTGAATCTCCTCCTTCAAAAATACCCATTACAGCTTTTTTAAAAAAAGCTGTAAGCAATCAATACGATTTAATATATCTATTCTGCTCTGAGGATACTACGATTTCAAAAAATGACTTAAATCAATTTCAAGGTAAAAAAGTAGATACTAAGTTTAGTTTTAGTTGGAATTCCAATAACAATAAAAATCTTACTACGATTTCTAATGACATCGTAGAATATCAAGAAAAAGCCGTAAGCATCAATTTGAAAAATCTTGCGCTACAAAGTGGCCTTCATTCTCGTTTTAAAATAGACAGCAATTTTAAGCCTAGCAAATTTGAACAATTATATACTGAATGGATTTCAAATTCTGTATCAAAAAAATTTGCAGATTTCGTTTTTGTGAAAAAAGAAGCCCATAGAGAAGTTGGGTTTGTAACTTTAAAAATAAACTACACCACCCAAATAGGTACTATTGGATTAATTGCCGTAGATCCTAAATTTAGAGGAAAGCAAATCGGACAGCAATTACTTGATACAATAAAGCAGACTACTACCAATTTGGGTATAGAAAAAATCCACGTTGCTACTCAAAAAGAAAATAATGGCGCTTGTAATTTTTATTTAAAAAATAATTTCACACTCTATTCCTGTACCCAAATTTATCATTTTTGGTTAAAAAATATCTAATGAATAAAATCCCCTTCAACAAACCTTTTCTTACAGGTAAAGAAGCACATTATCTTTACCAAGCGGTTTATTCTGGAAAGATTTCAGGCAATGGTATTTTTACTAAAAAGTGCCAACATTTTTTTGAAGAGAAATATGGCTTTCGCAAAACACTATTAACTACTTCTTGTACCGATGCTTTGGAAATGGCATCTATACTCATAAATATACAAGCAGAAGATGAGGTTATCATGCCTTCTTATACTTTTGTATCTACTTCCAATGCTTTTGTGTTGAGAGGAGCTAAAATAATTTTTGCAGATAGCAATAAAGACAATCCCAATATTGATGCTGACCAAATAGAATCTCTTATTACGGATAAAACTAAAGCTATTGTAGTAGTCCATTATGCAGGAATTGCTTGTGATATGGATAAAATTATGGCTCTTGCTGATAAATATAATTTATTTGTCATAGAGGATGCCGCACAAGCTATAGATTCTTATTACAAAGGCAAACCGCTAGGTTCTATTGGTCATCTTGCAGCTTTTTCTTTTCATGAAACCAAAAATATCATTTCTGGAGAAGGTGGACTTTTAGCCATTAACGATGAACAGTTTGTAGAACGTGCAGAAATCATTTGGGAAAAAGGCACCAATCGTTCTGCATTTTTTAGAGGTGAAGTCGATAAATATGGTTGGGTTGATATAGGATCATCGTTTTTACCTTCTGAGATTGTTGCCGCTTTTTTATACGCGCAGTTAGAAAATCTTTCTTCTATACAAGCGAAAAGAAAGTCCATATGGAATACTTATCAAGAACATTTATCTCCCTTAGAAGAAAAAGGCTTGATAAGATTACCTTATATCCCCGATTATGCGACCAATAATGCACATATGTTTTATATAGTATGCAAAAGTCTAGAGAGCCGAAGTGCACTTATTCAATTTTTAAGAAATAAAGGAATACATGCTGTATTTCATTATCTTTCACTACACCAAAGTCCTTATTACAAAAATAAACATGACCATCGTAGCCTATCCTATTGCGAAATGTATGCAGATTGTTTAGTACGACTTCCTTTCTTCTACGACCTTAGTCTTGAGAACCAAAAAGAAATAATAGGCTTCATTTTTGAGTTCTTTAAAGAGTAAGACTGAAACTTCCTATGAACAACTACACAAACAACAATACTTTTACTAAAACCCTATTGCCTCTTTTGGTGATAATCTTTGGTAGTTTGATGCTCCAGCGTCTCTCTTATATCAATGGATTCCCTCTCACTATGGGTGACTCTGGAGGCTATATTACTCGGGCTTTTTCCCAAGAAATCAATCATCATTGGGCATTATTTTATAGCTTATTTATTCGTGTTTTCTCATTGGGAGAATCGCTTTGGTGGGTTGCTGTTGTCCAAAATTTCATCCTTTCTTTTCTGATTTTTAGAATCTTTACGCTCGTTTTCGATTTTTCTCTTAAAACAAGTATTTATTTTATAATATCTCTAGTGATTTTATATTTTGCGTCAACGCTACCCTATTTTTCCAATCTCTTAATGTCTGATATATTTCTTTCCATAGGAGTTCTAGTTTTGGTATGCATACTATTACTCCCGCGCCTCAATGCTGAAGTAATATTTTATGGATTACTGCTTGCAATGGGTGTTTTGGCACACATCTCACATATAGTAATTATACTTGGAATTGTATTCGTTTTAATACTAATGACTCTAATATCTCATTTTAGGGGTAGTTTAAATATTAAAAAAGTTAAACCCAAAATTGCTTTTATAACAATTTCATTGTTAATCGCTTCTTATATTTTTTCTCCAATTGTAAATAGTTTTTTCTATAAGCCTCCGCTAACTGACCAAAACATAAAAGTTGAGGAAGATACTAGAATATCTAATTCTCGGTATCATTTTGTTTGGGTCACACTTATTGGAAATCAAAAATTATATCAATACTTTTTGGATAAAAATTGCCAAAAAAAACAATATGAGTATTTATGCAATCCTGAAAAAATGAAGGAATTGTCGAGTGATAAACGAGGCTTAAAAGATGATTTTCATGGTCATAATGCCGATTTATTTTATGAAATGGAAGATGCAGGTAAGGCCGCTCTTTTTGACCTAAAAATACTTCCATTTTTTCTTCAAATTGGTCTAAAAAGAATCTCTAAAGTATTTGACTATATGGGGCCACCCGAAACATGGTTTCGATATGCGAAACATGATATAACTCCTATTTATAATTATTTGCCAAAAGATAAAATACTGATTGAAAACTCGAAAAGTTATTTTAAACGGTTTCTTCCTCCTAACAAGAAGCGAAAAGAACGAAAAAAAATACGTTTTTTTTCTTACTTTAGTATCCTTATTATTTTGACATTACCACTCCTTTCCTTTTTCCAAAAAGAAAAGGATAAAATATATTCAAAAGTGGCTGTGATTGCCCTTTTATTTTTGAGTGCATATACATTCAACTGCTTGTTATTTGCAATGTTTGGAAACATCCATAATACGCGATATTCTTCACGAGCAAGTTGGCTTTTATTGTTTGCCGCACTACTTATAGTTTGCTATTACATTGACTACTACTTGATAAAAAAATACTATAAAAACAATTGAAGCTCATCATACAAATACCATGTTACAATGAGGAAGCAACCCTCCCTCTCGTGCTTAGTGAAATACCTAAGCAAATTAAGGGCGTCGAAAAGATAGAGTTACAAATAATAGATGATGGTAGCTCCGATAAAACGGTTGAAGTAGCTCAAACTTTAGGTGTTCATCATATTATCAAAAATCCAAGGAATCTTGGCCTAGGAAATTCTTTTAGGATTGGCCTGGAAAATGCTTTGCGATTAGATGCCGATATTCTTATAAATACTGATGGAGATAATCAATATCCTTCAAGATACATTCCCGATTTAGTTAATCCTATCTTAGAAGGGAGAGCAG
>JAHDBK010000572.1 GCA_020630455.1 Saprospiraceae bacterium | reverse complement strand
TCGCTATTACTGAACCAGGAGCGGGTTCCGATGCCGCTAATATTCAAACTAAAGCGATTAGAGAAGGAGATTATTATATCGTAAACGGTTCTAAAACATTCATTACAAACGGTGTCTTTGGTGATTATTTAGTAACTGTAGTAAAGACCAATCCCGAAGCAGGAGAACATGGAGTGAGTTTATTAGTCATTAAATGCAGAGGGTGTTTCTGCTCGCAAATTAAAAAAACTAGGTTGGCATGCTTCTGATACAGCCGAATTGAATTTCGATAATGTGAAAGTCCCTGTTGAAAACCTCATTGGCGAAGAAGGACAAGGATTTTATTATCTAATGGGAGGTTTACAATTAGAGCGTTTATGTGGAGCAGTTTCAGCTATTGCAGGATGTGAATATGCACTCAATTATTCCTTAGAATACATGGGGCAAAGAGAAGCTTTTGGTAGAAAAATTAATAGGTTCCAAGTCTTGCGTCATCGTGTAGCTCAGATGGCATCAGAAATTGAAAGCGTCAAAGCTTTTTGCTACAATTTATGTGAATTACATCAAAATGATCAATATGCGGTTAAAGAATGTTCTATGGCTAAACTTTTAGCCACCGAGTTGTCAGATAAAGTAATGTATCAATGTTTACAATTCTTAGGAGGTTATGGATATATGGAAGAATACAAAATGGCACGTATGTTTAGAGATTCTAGAATCTTGACGATAGGTGGCGGTTCTTCAGAAATTATGAGAGAAATTATTGCTAAAATGGTAATTGATGATGTAGAATTCAAAGCTGCAAAAATACCTACTGAAATGTCCCAAAATGGAAGTAGTAATGGCAATGGTTCTTCAGAAGATGCTTTCGAAAAAATCTATCACATAATAGAAAAAAACGCTTCTAAAAGTAGAGCCTTAGGCAATACATTAAAATTTGATTTGGGAGGTAAGCATATTTATATTAATGGGCAAGGCGATGCCAATTCAGTTTCTAAATCTGATATAGATGCCGACTGTACAATTAAGTTGAGTAATGAAGATTTTATGGCATTATTAAAAGGACAGCTCAATCCAATGACCGCAGTCATGACAGGTAAAATCAAAATATCTGGTAATATGGGCGTAGCTATGAAATTGCAGCAATTATTAAATTAACTTTCAAGATAAAAAATAAAGAATTTTCTTTATTTTTTATCTTTTTTTAACTTTGCTCAATAGCCAATTTTTATCATAAAGAGGCGAATAAGATTTGATTTCTTCCAGTAGTTTTTCACTATGTTTTTCTTTGATGACTCTATTCAAACAACGCACAAAATTCAAATAGGTATTTTTAACATTTTCTGAAATAAGACTATTTCTTCTTAGGTAGGTTTGGAACGATGCCATCAGAGAAAGCATCGCTTCTTCCTCGTCTGTTTCGTAGTAAATTTTTAACATCAAAGATTTGGTATCTAAAATATAATAGACATCAGAATAATCTACTTGGAGAAGATAAGAAAGCGTTTCATCATAATTTTTTTGATAATAAAATAATTCTGCCATAGCATAGTGAAAAGCATCACTTTGAAATTCGATTTTCAAACGATTTTTATTTTGTGAAATAAAATCCTCCGTTTCTTTATATTTTTGAAGTCGTAAGCCCAATTTAGTAACATTCTTATATGTCCAAGGAGAGAGATAACCATCGGTCAAAATCAATTCTTTATCAATGGCTTTGATATATAAATCATATAATTCCTGTAAGAAAAATTGAGTTTCTTTAGCTTTTTCTAGTTGACGAATACAATAATTGATAATAATAATGTATAAATCCCTTAGTTCTGTATTTGAAAAATAATTTTCTAATTCAAAAAATAAATCTTTAAATACCAAAAAGTCATCTTTATTTCCTTCAGTTAATAAGAGATATAACTGATGATATAATCTAATCGCAGGAATGTCCGAAAAAAGCCCTTGGTTGAGTTGCTCTATGATTTCATTGGTCAATTGGTTTTCAAATTCAAGAGAAATAACCGATTGGTTAGACATTAAATGGCAGGTGTGTTTGAGCTTTGTAGAAAAATAATAAATATCAAAAGCAGTCATTAGTTGTTCTGTAGCTTCATTATTTTTTCTAATCGTTTGATTAGAAAAATGGGATGCTTGAACATTTTTTAATAAATAATTTCTATAATAAAAATCTGCATCTCTTTGGCTAAGTGTTTCTTGTTGTTTGAGTACTTTTTTAAGAATAAACTGATAATTTTTATCAACGCCTCTTTTTACATAAGCATTCAAAAGATGATAATCTTGAATTAATTCTCTATTTTTCATTTCTTTTATAGCAATGAATTCTTCTCCTAGTTTTAATAATAAATTAGTGAGGTATTTATAAATTTTAATATCAAATTCTTTTTTAGGAAAGAGTTTTTGCATTATTTTTTCTTTTTCCATTTTTTTTGCTGGAAATTCGGGTGCTAAAGTCCTCAATATGTCGAAAAAACGCACAATTTCTTCTTTTTGATTATAAAAAGGAGAGCTTATAAACTTGGCAAATAAGCGCCAATCCTCAGCGTCATAGCTTTTTAACAAAAAAATCAACTTGGAATTATTCATTTATTTATAAATATTTTACAACTTTTAATATATAAATA
>JAHDBK010000571.1 GCA_020630455.1 Saprospiraceae bacterium | reverse complement strand
GTATTTAGTAATGAGTAAAAAGTAATGGACTAGACTATCAGATTCTAGACTATAGACATTAGACTTTTAATAAGTAAATAATAAAGAAAATTATTTATTAGATGTTATTAAATATTGAAAATTAATTACACTGTAACATAAATTTATTGAGTTTTTGAAATAAGAATTTTGTTTTGAATCAATGAACGCCCGCAGCCTAATAGCCCTAGCTATTAAGGCGAGGACGTGAAGCAGAGTCAGAATAAAATGCTCTTTCAAAATACAATTTTATTTATGTTACAGTGTATTAATGCTGCTATAAACTAAATTTCTACTTATCTTAAAAGAGCTTTTGTCTATAAGCTTGAATAGTTGTTTTGTCTAATCAATATTTTCTAGTTCTTAAAATTTTCTATATTTGTATAAATAATTAAATAATCATAATGAGAGCGATTAAGTCACAAATCAATACCAAGAGCAGTACCTTTTTGAATAATCAAAAAGGAATGAAAGAACTCATAGAACAATTAGAAAAACACTTAGAAGAAAGTCGCTTTCAAGGAAAAGAGAAACACATATCCAAAGCTCGTTCTAAAGGAAAAATGTTAGCTAGAGAACGCTTAGAATTATTGCTTGACCAAGACAGTCCTTTTATGGAATTAATGCCTATGGCGGGTCTAGGTGGTAAAGGATTTGGAGCAGGAGGAACTACCGTTGGTGGCATTGGTTTGGTTGAAGGAAGATTGAGTATGTGTATTTCAAATGTAGGAACCCATAAAGGAGGTGCTGTTGATTATGCAACCCTTCAAAAAAGCCTTAGATTGAGTGAAATTGCCTACGAAAATGATTTGCCTTGTATCAATTTAGTAGAAAGTGCAGGAGCCAATTTACCAGAACAAGCAAGGATTTTTAATTATGGAGGTGCGAGTTTTAGAGAAATTACAAGAAGATCAAAGGCAGGTATGGCAACCATCTCTGTCGTTTTTGGAAATAGTACTGCTGGAGGTGCTTATGTACCGGGTATGTCTGACTATTCTATTTTTGTAAAAGATAATGCTAAAGTATTTTTAGCAGGACCACCATTGGTTAAAATGGCGACCAATGAAGTCGTTGATGATGAGACTTTAGGAGGTGCCGCTATGCACAGCCGTATTTCTGGCGTTTCGGATTATTTAGCTGAAGATGAGTTAGATGCTATAAGGCTAGCTAGAGAGATAATAGCTACTTTAAAACCTGCTGACACTCATTTCACTCCCCAAGAAAAAATAAAGGATTCTCTTTATAATTCAGAAGAATTACTAGGTGTTATTCCTCCTAATCCTAAAACTCCTGTTGATGTCAGAGAGGTGATTGCTCGTTTTGTTGACGGTTCTGAATTTTCAGAATTCAAACCTGAATGGGGCAATACTTTGGTTTGTGGCTGGGCAAATATCCATGGTTATCCTGTTGGAATTATAGGAAATAACGGTGTTCTTTTTTCTGAATCTGCTAACAAAGGTACTCATTTCATTCAGTTGTGTAATAAAAATAATACGCCCCTCATTTTCTTACAAAATATTACTGGTTTTATGGTCGGTAAGGATTATGAACAAGGCGGTATCATTAAACATGGAGCGAAACTCATCAACGCCGTATCCAATAGCGAAGTACCCGCTATTACGATTATGATAGGAGCCTCTTATGGTGCGGGCAACTATGCGATGATGGGAAGGGCTTATCAACCTCGATTTTTATTTTCATATCCCAATTCTAAGATTGCAGTGATGGGGCCAGAACAATTGGCAGGTGTCATGCAAATCATTCAAAGACAAGCCGCCAAAAAAGCAGGCATTCCTTTTGATGAAGAAAATGCTAAAGCCCTTTCGGATTATATGATTGCGGAAGCTGAAAAGGAATCGAATGCTTGGTATGCCACTGGACAATTATGGGATGATGGCATCATCAATCCTGTTGAAACGCGTAATTATCTAGGCATGTGTCTTGCTGTGGTCAATAATAAAACCATAAAAGGTGCAGATAGCTATGGTGTATTTAGGATGTAAATTTTTAAAATCATGAAACCTGAACATTTATTAGATGATGAATATATAAGAAAAGAAACTAAAGAATGGTTTTTCTTTAACAAGGAATTCATTAAAGTCATCAATGTATTAGAATTGATTTTTTATATCTATATGTATTATGATTTTTATGGATTGGTTTTATATTTTATGGAAAACCCTATTAGAATTAATTGTTCTGTCTGTTTTGTCCCAACAGGATGGGAATTTATTCTTTTAAGTATTTTAATATTTTTGAATGTATATATTCTATCTAAAAATAAAATGACATTACAAATATGGGTAATTAAAATAGCTGCTATTTTTTTATTAACCATTTCCCTTACTAATGAATTATTGTATGAATGTATTTGTTATTTATTAATAATCTATTATCTGTTAAATCCTGTATCAAAGAAATTTGGTGTTTTTGTTTTAAAAAAGAAACTATTATATCTCTTAATCATCTTTTTAGCAAGTATTTTACTCGCCTATTTAATAGCCTATTTTAAAAATCTTATTGAATATTATTAATAAAAACATTATGACTCCAAATGATATTCTAGATGATTTTTTTACTACAAAAAAGAAGAAAAAAT